>NZ_JBLXDN010000012.1:0-120871 GCF_048264025.1 Nitrincola sp. | reverse complement strand
GCCAGAGCCAGAGCCAGAGCCAGAGCCAGAGCCAGAGCCAGAGCCAGAGCCAGAGCCAGAGCCAGAGCCAGAGCCAGAGCCAGAGCCAGCACCCGCTCCACAACCGGCTCCAGCGCCCCAGCAGGCAGCGACTCAGCCTCCACCGCCGGAAGCGGCTGCGCTGGGAGCAGAGGTCAACTGTATCCTGCTGGATATGCATGGCCTCAAGCTCGCGGTTCCGTTCGACAAGGTTGATGGCGCGCTTCAGCTGGAAGATCTGTCGATGGTGCTGGATGGGCCTGAATGGATTATTGGTCGCTTTGGTGATGATCCGGCCTGGACCCACGTTGTCGACTCGGCGCGTTGGCTGATACCGGAACGCTATAAGCCGGAATATTCCAAATATTCGGAAGTCGTTATTCTGCGCGGTCGGCGCTGGGCGCTTGCCTGTGATGAATTGATCAAGTCAATTCGCATCAAGACATCCGATATCAACTGGAATCGTAATCGTGAGCAGCGTTCCTGGCTGCTGGGTACCTACATGGCTGAACGTTGCGCAGTGCTTGATATCGAACAGATGCTGCTGGAATTCGAAGCCTGTCGCACCTGAATACGATGAACCCCGCCACGGGATCGGGTACACTGTCCTATTCGGATTAACCCTGTCTGAACGGAGCACGGATTCGGCGTGGCGGAATACACACAGCTAATCATGTTGGGCATGGCAGTGCTGACGCTGCTGGCTGCAGCGATCTGCATTCATGTGCTGATCCGCGTTAAGCGTCAGGAACGTCGTCACCAGGCGCTTATCAACGTGCTGCGTAACGAAATTCGTGCCATGACAAACGGCTCCATCGGTATGGGCAAGCGCCTGATGGCAATCGAGCGTACCCTCAATATTACGGTTGAGAAACAGCAGGAGCTGGAGAACCGTGACCCCGGTGTGTTGGCGTATAACCAGGCGGCCAAGTTGATGGAGATGGGTGCATCGGTCGATGACCTGGTGCGCAACTGTGGTATCGGTCGTCCTGAGGCAGAGCTGATGGCTCTGCTGCATCGAGAGCTGCACAGCAGCGAAATGTTGCCGGAACAACAACAGCGTCACTAACCCTGAGGCTGCTGTGATCCTGGCGCCTTGTTTCTAGTCCTTCCCGTCCTTCTTGAGCCCGTAGGCAAAGGCGATCACTTCTGCAATGGCACGGTAGAGCGCTTCGGGTATCTCGTCACCCAGCTCCAGCCGAATCAAAACCTCAATCAGCTCAGGGCTCTGGTGAATGTGAATGTCGTGCTCTTCAGCCAGTGCCAGAATCTGTTCGGCGATAAGCCCGCGCCCCTTGGCGACCACCTTGGGTGCGCTGCCTGAATCGGCATCATAACGTAGAGCAACGGCGCTTTTTTCGTCCAGGCGATCACTCATGTGTGTACATCCACCAGACGGCGTTGAACCGTTGTGAGTTCTGGCTGACTGGGGCGCCCGGCAAGGACCTGAACGTTCTCGACCAGAAATCCTTGCTGGTGCAGCGTATCCGTAAACGGTGCCAGACGTGTATTGATCAGGTTTTGGGTCTGTGGCTCCTCTGCCCAGAACTGTAGCTGCAAACGCCAGCCTTCCTGCAAACTGAGTCGGGCATCAACACTGCCATGGTCATCCAGATCGAAATGCAAGGCGGCATTCCACAGTGACAGCATTTCACCATCGGGCTGGCGCTCTCTGCGTTCGGTAATGGTCAGTTCTGCATTATCAAAACGTTCGGCCTGCCGGATGGGCAAGTCCAGTCGGTAAACCCTTTCCATGGAACCATCCGGCTGCTCTTTCCAGGCCTGAAGGCTGCTGACCTGTTGGCTGGTCGAGCGTGCCTGAAGTGCATCGACCAGACGTGTCATTTGCTGGCGCGCACCTTCGGGGAGCTGCTCCGCAGCCTTGAGCAGTTGCCCCAATTGCTGCTTGAGGTCCGCCTGAGGGGCTGCCTTATCGGCACCGGGCTGTCCAAGCCGTGCTTCAGTTAACAGACCTCCTTGCTGCAGGTTTCGCTTCACGGCCTCGCCGGCATCCTCACTACCCGGACTCACGCCAAACAGGCTAAGCATGGACTGGACCAGCTGGTTAACAGCGCTTTGATTGCGCGCGGCGGGGCTTTGGCTGAGCTGAACCAGCTGATTAAGGGCATCACCAAACGGAATCTGCTGCGGCAACGCATCGCGCAGTGCCTGCTGTACTGCAGGCAGCTGCAAACTGGACTGCACGGGAGGCTGGAGCTGAGGCAGGGGGGAAAGGCTGACCTGCTGGCTATCAGTACGCGTCAGCACGACCTGTTGACCAACCATTAATGGACGGGGGCTGATCAGATTAATGCGCTCACCTGCCAGACTCAGCTGTACCTGGTGCTGCACAGGTTTGGCGATCGGCTGCTGCATGTTCAAACTGCGCGCCAGTTGCTGGCTTTTCTGCGTCAGGGCTGCTGTTTGTGATCCAGTGGCGCCTTCTCGACCATTTGCCGTGTTTGCCTGGGACTGAGTTTGACCAGGGTTCTGATTTTGAGGGGTGTTCTGACCTTGAGGAGCGTTTTGGGTACTGGGTGACGGGTTGCCTGAACCGGTTGCGCCACCAGGGTTAGGCTGAGCGGTGGGCGCAGAGGTAGAGGGGGCTGTACTGGATTGTGATGCGGCGGTCTGCCCTTGGGGTTGAGTCGTGCCTGCGCCGTTTGCAGAAGCAGCACCTGCCGTATTCTGTGCTGTGGCTGGCGCGGGTGTAGTCAGGGTGTTCATCTGGCTGATCTGTGCACGATACAGCACCGCCTTGGCCGCGGGAGGTTGGCTTTCGGCTGTGCCGGATGGCGCCGGCAAAGTCTGGGCTGGCGGCTGAGAAACGCCACGGGGCTGAGCTTGCGCAGGAGTTTGTGAAGCCGCGCCAGTTTGTGCTGGAGCAGACTGAGTTGGTGTATTGTCTCCCTTGCCTGTCGTGGCAGGAGATGCGGGTGTTGCCGTGTTTGCCTGGGTGCTGCTGGCTGTGGCGGGCGTGCTGCCGGTGTTCGAAGCTGATCCAGTCTGACCGGGGCTGGTTTGAGAGTTCTGTTGGCCTGCGATGCTGGCCGTGTTTGGCGCCGAGGCTTGAGCCGCACCCCCGGCAGTGCCGCTGCTGCCTGACGCTGGTTGGGCGCTTGCCGTCAGAGGCGTTGATTGCATCACCTGCGCCTGTTTAGGCGTGTTCAGTGGCAGGGACTGCATGATCTGCGCACTGTTTTGCTGGGCCACATTGAGCAAAATTCGGTTGAGATTGGCGCCCGTGTTGGCCGGTGTTTGCGTTTGCGGGTTGCCTTGGGGCGGCAGTTGAATCTGCAATTCCCCACTGGGGCTTCGGGACAGGTTGATACGATCCCCGCTTGAAAGGGGCGCGCGGGTGATCAATTCCAGCAGGCGATTGTTGGCCTCGACCTGAATCCGAAACACCTGGCCAGAGGTGTCTCCACTGGCGACACTGCGAACTACCGCCTGAATCTCGCTGCCAGCTGCGGGCAGTCCGGAACTGGCCGATGACGACTGAGTGGATGTGCTGCTGGTTGAGGTCGCACTGTTTGGGACTGTGGTTGGGGGTAACAAGAGCCCTGTCCTTCCTGCAAAAGTTGAGCCTGACGCTGAGTGGGCATTCTGTATATAATGGCCCATTTGTTCATTATCGACCAAGAGTCCGTTTTTTAAAGGGTCCAAGCGTGGCAGATCAGCTGTTAACCGTGCAAAACCTCTTCTGTGAACGTGACGACCGAGTACTGTTCAATCGCCTGGGATTTTCTGTCTCGCCGGGTGAAATCGTCCAGATCGAAGGTCAGAACGGCAGTGGTAAAACCACTTTGCTGCGGATACTCAGCGGCCTGTCGCGTAACTATGAAGGCGAGATCTTCTGGCGTGGCGAGCCTGTTGCTGAAGTACGTGAAGAATTTTGTCGTAACCTGCTCTATTTTGGCCATCAGGCAGGGGTAAAAGCGGTGCTTTCACCTCAGGAAAATCTGCGCTGGTATGCCGCTCTGAGCCCATCCATCGATGCAGATGCCATCGACCAGGCGCTGGAGCAGGTGGGACTGCGTGGATTTGAGGATGTGCCCTGTCATTCGCTATCGGCTGGGCAAAATCGCAGGGTGAGTCTGGCTCGCCTGTATTTGAGTCACGCGCCTTTATGGATTCTGGATGAGCCTTTTACCGCCATCGATAAACGCGGGGTGGCGGCTAAAGAGGCGTTGTTGTTGCGCCATGCCCAGCAGGGCGGCAGCGTGATTCTGACCACGCATCATGAACTGGGTATTCGTGGGCCGGTACGTAAAATCAACCTGGATCAGTGTGCGGGAACTTCACAATGACAATGCTGACTAACCCCGGTGAGCCGCGGCAGCAAAGCCTGTTGGGACTGTTCTGGGCCACCTGCCGACGCGAGTATCTGCTGTCCTTTCGGCGCAAGAGTGATCTGGTCAATCCGCTGATCTTCTTCCTGATGGTGGCAACTCTGTTTCCGTTGGGTGTGAGCCCCGAACCGGGATTTCTGTCGCAGCTGGCACCGGGTGTAGTTTGGGTCGCTGCGTTGCTGGCGACCTTGCTGTCGATGGATGCCCTGTTCCGATCCGATTTTGAAGACGGCTCGCTGGAACAGCTGTTGCTGAGTCCGCAGCCGCTGTTTGTCGTGGTGCTGGCCAAGGTGTTGGCACATTGGAGTGTGACAGGACTGGCATTGACCCTGATGGCGCCGTTGCTTGGCATGATGCTGTTTTTACCCGGTGATGGCATGCCGGGGTTGATGCTGAGTCTATTGCTGGGTACGCCCACTTTGAGTCTGGTCGGCGCTATCGGCGCGGCCTTGACGGTTGGTTTACGCAAGGGTGGGGTGTTGATTTCGCTGCTGGTATTGCCCTTGTACATTCCAGTACTGATTTTTGGCTCCAGTGCTGTGCAGGCCGCCGTAACCGGTTTGCCGCTGGGAGGTTACCTTGCACTGCTGGGTGCCCTGTTGGCCCTGGCACTGGGTCTTGCGCCGCTGGCGATCAGCGCCGCACTGCGAATATCCATGAGTAGCTAAGACTAATAAAGAGACGTTATGGCGGATAAAAATTGGATGCCGCGCTGGTTCTACCAGCTGGCCTCACCACGCTGGTGTTACCAGATCACCGGTAAGCTCCTGCCCTGGTTTGCACTGGTTGCAGGCCTGGCTTTGATTGGTGGAACCATTTGGGCGTTGCTGTTTGCTCCGGCCGACTACCAGCAAGGTAACAGTTTCCGCATTATTTACCTGCATGTGCCTGCCGCCATACTGGCTCAATCGGCCTATATGCTGATGGCTCTGGCTGGCGCTATCGCTTTGATCTGGAAGATGAAAGTGGCGGACATGGTGCTCAAAAGCGCAGCGCCTATCGGTGCAACCATGGCCGTATTGGCACTGGCAACCGGTGCCATCTGGGGCAAACCGACCTGGGGCTCCTGGTGGGTGTGGGATGCGCGTCTGACCTCCATGCTGATCCTGTTTTTCCTCTACCTCGGGGTGATGGCATTGAACTCTGCCATCGAAAACGAGTCCACTGCTGCGCAGGCATCGGCGGTTCTGTCGCTGGTGGGGGTCGTCAACATCCCGATCATCAAGTATTCGGTGGAGTGGTGGAATACGCTGCACCAGCCGGCCACGTTCACATTGACGGAAAAGCCGGCCATGCCTGCCGAGATGTGGGTGCCATTGCTGGTGATGGTGGTGGGCTTCTACTGTCTCTTTGCGGTCTGTCTGATGATGCGACTGCGCAATGAAATCGTCTGGCGTGAGCGACGCACCGGTTGGGTGCGTGAACTCCTGAGCAAGCAGTGAGGTTGTGGTGAGTTTTAGCAGTTTTTCCGAGTTCCTGGCCATGGGTGGCCACGGGCTCTATGTCTGGCTTAGCTATGGATTGGGCGTCGCCGTCATATTGATGAACCTGGTACTGCCCTGGTTGCAACGTAACCGCTTGCTGGCGGAGCAGAAACGCCGTCTGCGCCGTGAGGAGAATGCTCAATGACACCGAAACGCAAACAACGCCTGATCATCGTGCTATTTATCGTTGTCGGCGTCAGTGTCGCTGTGGGGCTGACCATGTTCGCACTGAGCCAGAATATCAATCTGTTCTATTCCCCAACCCAGATAGCAGCGGGTGAAGCACCACAGGATACCCGTATCCGTGCCGGTGGCATGGTGGTAGATGGCAGTGTCCAGCGTGATCCGAACTCTCTCTTTGTGCGCTTTGATATTACCGACTACGACAAGACCGTAACCGTTGAGTACACCGGTATTTTGCCGGACCTGTTCCGTGAAGGTCAGGGTATCGTGGCTCAGGGTTCCCTGAATGAAAAGGGTGTATTGAACGCGGTAGAAGTGCTGGCCAAGCATGATGAAAACTACATGCCGCCAGAAGTTGCCGAAGCGCTCGAAAAAGCAGGCAAAATGCCGAAGCCTGAAGGTCAGGAGTTTAACAAATGATCGATATGGTCGTTCCTGAGCTGGGTGAATTCGCCCTGATTCTAGCTTTGTGTTTGTCTGTACTCCTGGCCGTGGTCCCCATGGTGGGTGCCACCCGCGGGAATGTGCTCTGGATGAGTTTTGCCCGTCCGCTTAGCAAGGGCATGTTCCTGTTCACGCTGTTCAGTTTTATCTGCCTGAGCTGGTCCTTCCTGTACAACGATTTCTCGGTTGCCTATGTGGCCAGTAACTCCAACTCGGCATTGCCCTGGTACTACCGCCTGAGTGCAGTTTGGGGTGGTCATGAAGGGTCGCTATTGCTGTGGGCTCTGATTTTGTCGGCCTGGACGCTGGCCGTGGCGATTAAAAGCGAGAACCTGCCGCAGGATATTATCGCCCGCGTACTGGCGGTGATGGGCTGGATTTCAATTGGTTTCTATCTGTTTATCCTGTTTACCTCCAGCCCGTTCGAGCGCCACCTGCCGGCTTTCCCGCAAGAAGGTGCTGACTTGAACCCGCTGCTGCAGGACTTCGGCCTGATCGTGCATCCGCCGATGCTGTATATGGGCTACGTAGGCTTCGCAGTTTCCTTCGCTTTTGCCATTGCGGCTCTGTTGAGTGGCCGTTTGGACGCGGCCTGGGCGCGTTGGTCACGTCCCTGGACGTCTGTGGCCTGGGCATTTTTGACCTTGGGTATCGCGCTGGGCAGCTGGTGGGCGTATTACGAGCTTGGCTGGGGCGGCTGGTGGTTCTGGGATCCGGTCGAAAACGCTTCTCTGATGCCCTGGCTGGTGGGTACCGCGCTGATTCACAGTCTGGCGGTCACCGAGAAACGTGGTGTATTCAAGAGCTGGACAGTACTGCTGGCGATCTTTGCCTTCTCACTGAGTCTGTTGGGAACCTTCCTGGTACGTTCCGGTGTCCTGACCTCGGTACATGCCTTTGCCTCCGATCCTGAGCGTGGCCTGTTTATTCTGGTAATGCTGGCGGTGGTGATCGGTGGTTCCCTGTTGCTGTATGCCCTGCGTGCCGGTCAGATGCGCAGTGAATCCAGCTTTGCATTGCTGTCGCGCGAGAGCCTGCTGCTGGTGAACAATGTTTTGTTGGTGGTGTCCTGTGCCATGGTGCTGTTGGGTACAATCTACCCGTTGATTGTCGATGCGCTGGGCATGGGCAAACTATCGGTAGGTCCTCCATATTTTAACGCTCTGTTTGTACCCCTAGGCGCAATACTGGTGGTGTTTATGGGCATCGGCGTGATCAGTCGCTGGAAGCAGATGCAGCTGAGTATGCTGGTGCAGCAGCTGTGGTTGCCGGGAGTTGTCGCACTGGTATTGGGTGTCGGATCTACCTGGCTGTTTGCCGCTGAACTCAAGCCTTGGGTCACTCTGGGGCTGGTGCTGGCCTGGTGGGTCGTGCTCAGCGGTGTACGTGATCTCTATAACCGTCTCCGCCATCGCCGCGAGAAACTGGCGGGTCTGTTCAAACAGACGCGCAGTTACTATGGCATGGTGCTGGCTCACCTGGGTGTGGCTGTACTGGTAGTGGGTGTGGCACTGGTATCCATCTACAGTGAACAGCGCGACCTGCGCATGCAGCAGGGTGACTCCATTACCTTCCGCGAGTACACCTTCATCTACGACGGTAACCGTCATGTAGAAGGTCCGAACTACACCTCGGATCAGGGGCAGATCCGTGTGCTGCGTGATGGTAAGCCTTATACCGAAATGCATCCGGAAAAACGTCTCTACACTGCGCGCGGTAATGTGATGACCGAGGCCGCGATTGACCCGGGCTTCACCCGAGACCTCTATGTGGCGTTGGGCGAACCGCTGGAGAACGGCGCCTGGGCGGTACGTGTGCAGTATAAACCCTATGTGCGCTGGCTCTGGCTGGGTGGTCTATTGATGACCTTTGGTGGCCTGTTGGCAGCGTCTGATCCGCGCTACCGCAAACGTCGTGCGGCCGTAGCGGCCTGATGCTGAGAGGTGAAGATGAATAACCGTAAGCTGTTTGCCTTTATCCCCCTGGTGATCTTTCTGGTGCTGGGCATTTTCCTCTGGCGTGGTTTGTCACTGGACCCGACCGAGCTGCCTTCGGAGCTGGCAGAGAAGAAACGTCCATTGCCGACGTTTGAACTGCCGTCCTTGACCGAGCCCGACAAGATGCTGACTCCGGCGGATCTGTCGGGAGAGGTATCCTTGCTGAATGTCTGGGCAACCTGGTGCCCGACCTGTAAGGAAGAGCATGGTTTCCTCAACCGCTTGGCCCAGGATGAGGGTGTGACCATCTACGGCATCAATTACAAGGATGAGCCGGGTAAGGCGCGTGAATGGCTGCGTCGTTACCTCAATCCGTACAAAGCGGTTGTGCTGGATCAGAACGGTACCCTTGGCCTGGACATGGGTGTTTACGGTGCCCCTGAAACCTACGTGCTGGATGCTGAGGGCCGCGTACGCTACCGCCACGTGGGAGCCGTTGATGCCAACGTTTGGAAGACCTTGCAGCAAGTGATGCAGCAGGTTCGTGCGGAGACACAGGGATGATAAGACAACTCTGCCTGTGGTTGCTCCTGCTGGCACCGCTCTCGGCTTCGGCTGCGATTGATGCCTACGAGTTCTCCAACGACCAGAATGCGGAACGTTTCCATCAGCTGACCGGCGAGCTGCGTTGTCCCAAGTGTCAGAATCAGAATATTGCCGACTCTGACGCCCCTCTGGCTGCCGACTTGCGCCGTGAGGTCCATCGTATGGTGGAAGCGGGTGAGGCCGACGACAGCATTATCGACTTCATGGTGACCCGCTATGGCGAGTTCGTGCTCTACCGTCCGCGCGTGACGACCACGACCTGGCTGCTCTGGTACGGTCCTTTTGTCTTGCTGGGTATCGGTATTCTGGTGGTAATCCTGATCAGCCGCAGTCGCAGGAATCGACAGGCCATGAAAACGAATGCGGCCGTTGCTGCCCCGTCTGCGCAAGATGAGCGCTATCGCCCCAGTGAGAGCCTGACGCCGGAAGAGGCGGAGCGCCTGAACAAGCTATTGCAACAGGAAAAAGATCAATGAGTACACTCTGGATCGGTATCGCAGTCCTGACACTGATCGCAATTGCGTTCATGTTTGCGCCGGTGGTGCGTCATCAGCGTCTTGCGCGCAGCGAGGCGACCGAACGTCGTCAGCAGAATATCGATATTTTCCGTGAGCGTCTGGACGAGCTGGAAAATGAGCGCCGCCAAGGCACTCTGGCCGAGCAGGAGTTTGCCACTCTAAAGCTGGAGCTGGAGCGCAACCTGCTGATTGACGCGGAAGACGAACCGGCTGCAGAAACACCCAAGCGCGCCCGTGTCGGGCAGGCGCAACTGGTGACGGTGACTCTGTTGGCTCTGATGATACCGGCTGCTGCGTTGGGTCTGTATAACCACCTGGGTCGCGCTGCCGATCTGGAGATTGCATTGAATACACCGCCCGGCTCCAACGGTCAGATGAGCATGGAGCAGGCAATCGCATCTCTGGAACAAGAGTTGGCGGCGAACCCTGAAAATCCCGAGGGCTGGTACCTGCTGGCGAATACTCATATGAACATGGGTAATTACGCAGCCGGGCGGGATGCCTTTGCCAAGGTACTCGACTTCCTGCCGCAGGACGCACCTCAGTACGCCAGCGTAATGGGCCAGCTGGCACAGGCAATGTACTTTGCCAATAACGCGGTCATGGATGCTCAGGTCCGCGAGCAGATCAATGCCACCCTGGCGTTGGAACCTTATGAAATTGCTGCCTTGGGGCTGCTGGGTATTGATGCCTTTGAACAGGAAAACTATCTGGCTGCCATCGAGCACTGGCGTAAGGCACTGATTAATGCCGATGGCACAGCAGCGGATTCCCTGCGCAGTGGTATCGCCCGTGCTCAAGAGCAACTGGCCGCGGCCGGTCAGCCGGTGCCTGATGTGCCTGAAATGAATCAGGCCAGCATTAAGGTACAGGTAAGCCTGGATCCCGCCTTGCTGGAGCAGGTTGACCCCGAACAAACACTGTTTATCTTCGCCCGCCCTGTGGGAGGTCGTATGCCACTGGCGGCTGTTAAGCGTCAGGTAAAGGATCTGCCGCTAGAGTTGGAACTGACAGATGCCATGGCGATGGCGCCGCAGGCCCGTCTGTCGATGCATGATCAAGTGGAAATCAGCGCGCGCATTAGCCTTTCGGGGCAGCCACAGCCTCAGGCGGGTGACCTGGAAGGAACACAAAGTCCGGTTGCGACGCGAGGCCGCGAGGCGCCTGTTTCACTGGTGATCGACCAAGTGTTAAAGTAAGGCACGGGCGTTTATTAACAGGGTAAGGCGAAAATATGGATATCAGTCTGCGCGAATGGCTAATCATCGGCGGTGTACTGATTGTAATACTGATTCTGGTGGACGGCTGGCGGCGCGTCAGTGCCAACCGCAGTCGACTCAAGCTGGAAATTGACCGAACCCTGTCGGAATTGGGTGATGGCGGCGGCGATGGACATAATCCTGAGCTGCCCAATGGTGGCGCGCGCAAGCGTCAGGGGGCAGAGATGCCACCCGCTCAGCCGCCTTCCATGCGCAGTAAGGAGCGGGTGGAGCCCAGTCTTGAGCCCTCGGTCGATGCAATCCCCGAGCTGACCGAAATGGATCCCCTGTTTGATGATATTCCGACGCGTGAGGAAGCCTCGGCTGCGCGTGGTCGGAGCAAGTCACGCTCGCGCAAGCCTGATGCTAAACCGGTTGCTACGCCTGCTCCCGTGATCGAAGAGCCCAGTCCTGAGCCTCTGTTTGCTGAGCCGGAAGTCGCTGCCCGCAATGACGACGAACTCCTGCAGGCCGTTGATCGTGGTGACCTTCAGGGTTCGGCGTTGGAGATGGACTATCCGCTGAAGGAAGAACCGCTACCGGTATATTCAGAAGCCAGGGACGCGGACTCCCAGCATGAGTTGGGGCTGGACCTGGATCAACCGATCCCGACGCTGTTTGATCAGATCGGCACGGATCTGCCGGATGATACCCTGGCAGCCTACCGTGACTCCTTTGAGCGCGAAGTTGAACGTGAGGAGTCCGTCCAGCCGGAAGCAAGCTCACTGAGCGCAGTGGAGCCGATTATTGAACCGGTTGCCGACACCGGTGCGCGAATAGAGCCGGAATTTGATACCGCACCTGAGCCGACTGTAGAGCCTGAACAACAGGCCGCCAGTGTTGAAGAGCCCACTCAGCCTGAAGACGCAGCGCCCGTTGTGAAACAGGGGCCCAAGCGGGCGTCTATGCCGGATCCCGAGCATGTGCTGGTGATCACGGTGGTTGGCCGTAACGGTGAACGCCTGCCTGGACCTGCGTTGGGCAAGATAGTCGATGCCTGTGGTATGGACTGGGGTGATATGTCGATTTACCACCGTGCTGAGGACAGCTCGCCGGGCTCTCCAATCCAGTTCAGTATGGCCAATGCCGTAGCACCGGGGACCTTCGACCCGGATAACATGGATGCACTGGAGACGCCTGCCGTTACCTTCTTCATGTCCATGAGTGAGCCTCAGGACCCGATGACGGCCTATGAGTGCATGCTCGCCACAGCGGAAACGCTGGCCAAACACCTTAATGGTGAACTGATCGATGAAGATCGCTCGGTGATGAGGCCCCAGACCAAGGAACATTATCGCGAACGCATCCGAGAGTTTCAGATGCATCAGCGGCAACGACGGGTCAATTAAGGCCCGTTTTTGTTTTTAACCGACTTAAGATATCCACAGACATGACCCTTCCCGCTTCTGTAATTGAACGTGCCGAGTCGCTGCGCAGCGAGCTCGAAGCGCACAACTATCGTTATTATGTCCTGGATGAGCCCAGCGTCACTGACAGTGAGTACGATCGACTGTTTCAGGAATTGAAGGCACTTGAGGCTGAATACCCCGAGCTGGTGACGCCAGATTCCCCCACTCAGCGTGTCGGGAAAAAGCCGGATACCGGTTTTGCCGAAGTGCGCCATGAGCAGCCCATGTTGTCACTGGATAACGCCTTCAATGATGAAGATATGGCCGCTTTTATCAAACGTATCGGTGAGCGCCTGGAGCTGGATGATACCGCCGGCCTGGAAATTGCCTGTGAGCCCAAGCTGGATGGCATCGCCGTCAGCCTGATGTATGAGCAGGGGCGTCTGGTGCGTGCTGCAACCCGTGGCGATGGCACCACTGGGGAAGATATTACCCTGAACGTACGTACCCTGCCTTCTGTGCCGCTGCGTCTTATGAGCACTGGCTGGCCGGAACGTCTGGAGGTCCGTGGCGAGATCTACATGCCCCGTGCCGGTTTTGAGCAGCTCAATGAACTGGCGCGAGCGGCGGATGAAAAAACCTTTGTGAACCCGCGCAATGCCGCCGCGGGCAGCCTGCGTCAACTTGATCCGTCGGTGACAGCCAGACGCCCGCTGGAGTTCTGCTGTTACAGCACCGGTGTTGTCGAAGGTGGCGATTTGCCCGACCGCCATGCCGAGCGCCTGCAGCAGTTGAACCTGTGGGGGCTGAAGATCAACAGCGAAATGCGTGTCGTACAAGGCCTGGCAGGTTGTCGCGAGTACTATGAGCAGCTTGCCGCGCGACGTGATCAATTGGCCTATGACATCGATGGCATCGTGTTCAAGGTCAACCGTTTGGAGCAGCAGACGCAGCTTGGCTATATCGCCCGTGCGCCGCGCTGGGCCATTGCCCACAAGTTTCCGGCACAGGAAGAAGCGACCCGGCTGAATGCGGTCGAGTTTCAGGTTGGCCGTACCGGTGCGATTACGCCGGTGGCACGTCTGGAGCCGGTATTTGTGGGGGGCGTCACGGTCAGCAATGCCACCCTGCATAACATGGACGAAATCGCTCGCCTGGGTGTGCGCGCCGGGGATTGGGTTATCGTGCGCCGTGCCGGTGATGTGATTCCCCAGATTGCAGCGGTGCAGCTAGAGAAGCGCACCGGTGAGGAAACCGAGGTTCTGATTCCTGAGCACTGCCCCGTGTGTGGTGCGGATGTAGAACGTGTGCGTCTGGTTAAACGCGGCAAGGGGCGTGAGCAGCACAGCGAAGGCTCGGTGTACCGCTGCGTTGGCCGTTTGTCCTGTCAGGCGCAATTGATTCAGGCGCTGATCCACTTTGTGTCGCGCAAGGCGATGGATATTGACGGTCTGGGCGAAAAGAATATTGAGCTGTTGGTTCAAAACGAGCTGGTGCGCTCCCCGGCAGACCTGTATCGCCTGACAGTGGATCAAGTACTGGCGCTGGAAGGCTTTGCTCAGTTGTCATCCGAGAACCTGGTCAACGCCATTGCTGCCAGCCGTGAGGTCGAACTCGCGCGCTTTATCTATGCTCTGGGCATTCCTGAAGTGGGTGAGGGCACTGCACGTACTCTGGCAGCCCAATTGGGTACTCTGCAACGACTGCGCGAAGCCGAACCGCTGTTACTGACCTGGTTGCCGGATATTGGTCTGGAAGTGGGTCATGAAATACACAACTTCATGCAGGACGAGCATAACCGCCAGGCGCTGGATGATCTGCTGGAGCAGGGTATCCAGCTGCAGAATGAGGCGGATATTGCAGTGGCGCTGCAAGGTGCCATAGGGCTGGATCAGCTGTTGCTGCGCATGGATATTCCAGGTGTCGCCAAAACTGGCGCAGAGGCCCTGGCTGGCTATTTCAAAGCCCTTGAGCCCCTGTTGGCGGCAGATGAGTCCGTGCTGGCCGAAATCCCCAAGTTGAGTCGCAAGGCGCGTGATGGCGTTATGCAGTGTCTGAGCAATGCACTGTGGGTTGAGCAGGTCCGTCGTCTGGAACAGCAACTGCGTGACTTTGGCATGCACTGGGAGTCCGAGGTCAAAGAAACGGCAGGCGCAAACACTCAGCCTTTGCTGGGACAAACCTGGGTGTTGACTGGCACGCTGGAGCAGATGACCCGTGATGAAGCCAAGGATCGCTTGTTGGCACTGGGTGCCAAGGTCAGTGGCAGTGTGTCTGGCAAGACGCACATGCTGGTGGCAGGCCCTGGCGCTGGCTCAAAACTGGCCAAAGCGGAAAAGCTGGGTGTGCCCGTGATGGATGAGGCTGCTTTTCTGCAGCAGCTGGCCGAGTGGGAGTCCGCATGATCGTACCCTGGCAGGAGCTGGACCCTGACACGCTGGATAACCTGATTCAGGAATTTGTCAGCCGAGACGGCACTGACTATGGTGAACAGGAGTACAGCCTTGCCGATAAGGTCAGTCAGGTGAGACGCGCGCTGGCAAAAGGTGAGGCGGTATTGATCTTCAGTGAGCACACAGGCCTGTGCAATATCGTACCGGCCGATCAGGTGCGTGACTGGAACCACTGAATAGCGGGGCAGACCTGTGGAACAGCTCGACCAGATGACATCATTGATCGCCTTGAGCATGGGGGTTGCCTGGGCGAGCGGGATTAACCTCTACGCCACAGTACTGATGTTGGGTGTTCTATCCAACATGGGCCACCTGACACTGCCGCCGGGGTTGGAAATTGTCAGTGATCCACTGGTGATGATGGCAGCCGGATTCATGTATTTTGTCGAGTTTTTTGCCGATAAAATTCCCGGCGTGGACACCGGTTGGGACAGCCTGCATACCTTCATCCGTATCCCGGCGGGAGCCGCATTAGCGGCAGGTGCTGTGGGTGATATGAGTCCGGTGGTGGAGCTGGCCGCTGCACTGGTTGGTGGTTCCATGGCGGCAGGTAGTCATGCCCTCAAAGCGGGTACGCGTGTCGTGATCAATACGTCCCCCGAACCGTTGAGCAACTGGACGGCGTCATTCAGTGAAGATCTTATAGTGATCGGCGGCCTGTGGACGGCTTTGAACCACCCGCTCTGGTTCCTGGGCGCACTGATTCTGTTTATCGGGCTGCTGATCTGGATACTGCCCAAACTATGGCGGGCGGTGAGAAAGGTTTTCAGCGTGCTGGCAGGGTGGCTGAGTGGCGGACAAAAAGCCTCAGGGCCACCTGAAGATCCTCTGGAACAAACGGCCTCAAAAGCGGCTGGGCGGCAGCTGCCACCTCAGTAGCTATCAAGCCCAGCTTTCAACCCGGGCATTGTTGATCAGCATACGCAGCAGGTCGGTACGGCAGACGATTCCTTTCAATCGATCCTGCTCATCAATCACGGGAATAGCGCCGATATCGTAGCGTACGAAGCTGGCAGCAATGCTTGAGACGGGAGTCGAGGGCGAAGCTACAACCATCTGCTTGTGGTAGGCCTGAGTCACGCTCACAGGTGAGTCGGTACCTTTTGCCAGAATATCGTCTCGTGACAGCAGGCCAAGTGCCCGTTCGTCATCGTCGATCAGTATCAGGTGATACACCTCTTGTGCCTGCATCAGCTCCCATGCTTTACGCAGACTGGTATCCGTTGTGACGGTCAGCACCGGGCTGCTCATGACCTGAGCCGCTTTTAGCTCCTGAGGTTTGCTGGAAACCGAAGCCTGTTCTCGCCCTGCCTGGTCATAGCCCTTGGGAGACTGGCGCCGGTCCTTGGGCGGCAGCTGAAAACGCTCCCGTGACAATTGTATCTGCTCTTCTGTTTCGAGCTGTCGTTGAGCCTTTTCCCCAGATGAGGGAAGGTGAGATGTTGTGCTGCTCTGTTGCATCGATTCCACACCGCGTTGCCGAAACAACGAGTCAACGGGAGTCTGAATCCGATATCCCTGATCGTAGATGACAAGTGCCATAGGCTACCTCCGCACTTCACCGGTAAACTCCGGCTATTCCTATTATAGCGACCCGCGGATGAGATTCTTGATGATAAAACGTCCCGGATGCAGGATGCGCAGCTGTTCTGCCGCCAATGGCAGAGGGGTTCCGGCAATCAAAGCGGCTAACAGCTCTCCTGTAATTGGACCCGTAATCAGTCCTTTGGATCCATGTCCCAGGTTAATAAACAGGCCCGTGTGATAGGCAGGCAGGGCATCCAAGGGCCAGCGCGCATCGTCCCTCAGTTTGGCATAATTTTGGATATAGGCCTCAAAGTCTGGCGCCGGGCCGGCCAAGGGCAAGTAATCCGGTGTACTGCAGCGTTGTGCCACACGGCCATCAAGCTTGGTTGAGGCGAGTGCCTCGCCCAGCTTTGGCAAGGCGCGGGCGAGAATATCAAGGTTGTGCTGGTGCTCGTCAGCACGGACATCCAGTTCAGTATCGCCGACCTTGAATGAGGCACCGAAACAGTAGCGCTTGGCAAAAGGTGGCGAGATATACCCCTCACCACAGACAACGGTTTTCAACGCGGCCTCTGTTTCCGGGGCATCGGCCTGGGACGTTTGTCCACGAATGGGTTTCAGTGGCAACCAGTTCAGGGGTGTGAAGTTGCGGCTACCGGTCGCGCAGCAGACCACAACCTGCGATGCGCTATGCTCAGTCCCCAGCAACTGCCAGCGCCCGTCACGGAACACCAGATCACTGACCTCAGTATCAAACTGACAACTGATTAACGGATGGTCGAGCAGGATCTGACAGAGTTCAGGGGGGGATACCCAGCCGGCCTTGGGGAAAAACAGGCCCGGTGCCGGCGTCTCTATCCCTGACAGTTGGCTAGCTTCTGCCTGAGTGACAGCTTGGGCCAGAGATTCCGGATAGGCATCGCCTCGAATAATGTCGGTCTGTCGCTCCAGCTCCTTGGCGTTCAGTGCCAGTTGAAGCACACCGCAGAGTTCACCCAGCGCAGGTTGTTGCCGCATCAGTGGATTGAGTAGCCCGCAGCTGTATTCCAGACCGCTGAGGTGAAAGCGACTATGGGCTGTCGGTTTGGCGGGCAACTTGGCATAGAGAGCGCCCTGAGGGTTACCCGAGCCTTCTTGAGCAGGCGCCGAGTGACGATCCAGTACTTGCACCTGAATCCCTTTCTCGGCCAGCGCACGTGCGGTTGAGGCGCCAGCCAGGCCGGCGCCGATGATGATGACGGGCTTGGTAGCCGGCTGAGGATCTGGAGGCCGGCTCCAGATCGGTAAAATGTCCGAATGTCGACTGGTGAGGGCTGGGTCTGTCTCTGATGCCCGCATGATACCGGCCAGCATTTCACGTTTGCGGCCAAAACCGGGGCGTTTCTCAACCTCGAACCCTACGTCCTGCAGCCCTCGCCGTACCAGGCCCGCCGCGGTAAAGGTCGCAAAACGAGTGCCGGGGCGGCTGAGGCGAGCGATCTGGTGGAACAGTGCCTCGGTCCAGAGGTCGGGGTTCTTGGCCGGGGCAAAGCCGTCCAGAAACCAGCTGTCGACCTTCGCTTCCAGCTGCGGAAGCTGGCTGCTGGCATCGCCAAACAGTAAGGTCAGCAGCACGCGGCCACCATCAAACCTGAGGGTGTAGAAGCCTTCGACCGGTGCCGGATAGGCGTCAATCAACTGACTGGCTCCGTCGCTGAACTGGGGGAAGGCTTCAAGGGCTTTGGTCAGGTCGCCCACCGCCAGCGGGTACTTCTCGCAGGAGATGAAGTGGAGCTGTTGGGGAGCGGAGGTCGTTTTCAGCCAAAGCTGACGTGCACACAGGAAGTTGAGACCGGTACCAAAGCCGGTTTCAGCGATGACAAAGTGCGGCTGGCTCAGGGCAGCAAAGCGGTCCTCCAAGTGGTTAGCCTGCAGGAATACATACTCGGTTTCAGCAATGCCGCCATCGCGATTGAAATAGATATCACCAAAACGATCGGACTCCGGCGAGCCCGCCTGCCAGCTAAGCTCGGCCGTTTGCAGGCGCTTACTCATGATTGGAGCTGTCTGCGGTCACCGGAGGCTGCTGTTCGCGAGCGGTTGCTATCAGGTGCTGCGAGCGCGTACGGCGAAGCGCCTTGTTTTCATGGTGCAGCGCGGTTTTAGCCAGCATATGAGCGGTAATGGGGGCGGTAATCAACAGGAACAGGGTGATTAGCAGTTCGTGTACGCTGAGATAACCCTGCTCATAGCTCATCATCACCATGGAGGCGATCAAAATGCCGCCCATCCCCACAGTTGTTGCCTTGGTCGGCGCATGCAAACGCGTATAGACATCCGGCAGTCGTGAAAGCCCCAGAGAACCAACCAAAACGAAAAAACCACCGACCAGCAGCAGCACACAAACCAGGATTTCAACCAAAGTATTCATACAAATCCTTATTCAATAATATCGCCGCGCAGCAGGTACTTGCACAGGGCTACGGTGCTGACAAAGCCCAGCATGGCGATCAGCAGAGCCGCTTCAAAATAGAGATTGGTGCCCATGTGCATGCCATATAACAGGATCAGAGCAATGCTGTTGATGTACATGGTATCCAGTGCAAGGATACGGTCGGACAGGTCCGGCCCCCGCAACAGCCGCCAGAGGTTCAACACCAGGGCGATACAGACGAAGGCGCTGACAATGTAAATGGTGGTATTCAGCATCCGAATATCTCCTTCAGCGGGGCTTCATAGCGCGCCTTGATCTCGGCAATCAGCGCCTGCTCATCGGTAATATGCAGAGCGTGTATGTAGAGCCACTGGTGGTCTTCGGAGACTTCAGCGCTGACCGTACCGGGAGTCAGTGAGATGGTACTGGCGAGCAGGGTAATCGGCAGGTCGCCCTTGATATCCAGAGGAATGGCAACGAAGCCGGGTTGCAGCTTGCGCATCGGTCCCAATACGAGAATGGCTACATCGATGTTGGCGGTGACGATATCACCCAGCACACGCAGGGTGTAGCGCACGGCAAGCAGGGGCTTGAGTACCCTTGGCTGCTCCGTTTTAAGCGGTGCACAGAGCAGCGGAATGGTGAAGGCAAGGAATGCGGCCAGCACCAGATGGCCCGGCGCTACGGAGTTGTTAAGCAGCAGCCAGCTGACAAACAGCAGCAGGCTGTGCACCGGCATGGGCAACCAGCTAGACAGACTCATGAAGGACCTCCAGGCAGCAGAACATCCAGGGATTCAGACACCTGGTGCAACTGTTTAGCGGTGGCGTCGGTGTATTCGGTCAGCGGGCCACCAAAGATGACCATCAGCGGCGCGGCCAGCAGCAAAAGGGTAACAGCCGCCACCTGCCAGTTGGACGCCGGGTCCGCCTGGCTCTTGTCACTGCTGCGGCGCCAGAACAGAGTCGTACCGGCACGGGACAGGGCAATGATGGTGATCAGGCTGCTGATCAGGATGGTGGGCCAGACCCACAGCATTTCAGCGCTGGACTGGGCTGACTGCAGCATCAGCAGTTTGCCGACGAAGCCGGAAAACGGTGGAATGCCGGCGATGGTCATCGCCGCGATAAAGAAGCAGACCCCCAGCAGGGCTGGCTGGCGCACCTTACGCGAGATCACAAAACGGTCACCGGCCTTGCCGCGTTGATCACTGATCAAGCCGGCCACCAGGAACAGTGCTGCGCTGATGAAAGTACTGTGGACCAGATAGTAGAGTCCTGCCGCAGTGGCCTGCTCATTCTGCAGGGCAACGGCAATCAGCAGGGTGCCGACGGACACAATTACCAGGTTGGCGGTCAGTTCACGCAGGTTGGGGCTGGCCAGGGCGCCGATGCTGCCGGCAACTACGGTCATAATGGCCAGCGGCCAGATCCAGGGCTCGATCATATTGGCCAGAGGACCGGCGTTGTCACCAAACACCACCGTATGCACACGGAACAGGCTGTAGATGCCGACCTTGGTCATGATGGCGAACAGGGCGGCCACCGGTGCTGCCGCTGACGCGTAGGCACGGGTCAGCCAGAAGTGCAGTGGCAACATGGCGGCCTTGAGACCAAAGACAGCCAGCAGCAGCATGCCGCCGGCACGTGCCAGCACCGCTTCGGCTTCAGACAGCTGCGCAACCTTGGTCGACATATCCGCAATATTCAGGGTGCCCAGCGTACCGTAGAGGATACCCAGAGCAAACAGGAACAGGCTGGAGCCGACCAGGTTCAGCGCTACATAGTGAAAGCTGGCCTGAGTCTTCTGTTTGCCACCGCCGTGAATCAACAGGGCATAGGAGGCAATCAGCAGCACCTCGAAGAATACGAACAGGTTGAAGATATCCCCGGTCAGAAACGCACCGTTGATACCCATCAGCTGGAACAAAATCAGCGGGTGGAAGTAGGCACCGGTTTTGTCCTCGCCAGCACAGGCATACAGCAAGGCTGCCAGGCCCAGTACCGAGGTCAGCAGTACCAGCAGTGATGACAGCAGGTCAGCTACCAGCACGATACCAAAGGGCGGATTCCAGTCACCCAGGACATAGATCTGAATGCCTTCAGAACGGCTGTGCAGCAATAAGGCAAGGCTAAGTACCAGCGTCAGGGCTGCTACAAACAGTGATGCAGCGCGCTGGCGTTCCAGACTGGAACTGAGCGGCGGCAGCAGAAGCAGCAAGGCGCCCAGAAGGGGCACCAGAACCGGCAGTATGGGGAGGTGGTCGATCATGCCTGGTCCTTCTTGCGGCGCGTTTTGGTTTCAGGTTGAGGCGGCAAACGACCATCGACGTGGTCGTTACCCAGATCGGCACGGGCGCGCATGGCCAGAATGACGACAAAAGCGGTCATGGCGAAGCCGATAACAATAGCGGTCAATACCAGTGCCTGCGGCAGTGGGTCGGCATAGGTGTAGGAGGTGCCGAGGATTGCGGCACCATCCAGCTTCAGACGGCCACTGGAGAACAGGAACAGGTTGACGGCATAGGACAGCATGGTCAGACCCAAAACAACGGGAAAAGTGCGTCCACGCAGGCAGAGAAAAATACCCGCAGAGGTTAGCAGACCGACACAGACGGCATATACGGCTTCCATATTATTCAGACTCCGGCTGAGTTGGACGGTGGTTGGTGGTGAGCTTGCCCAGATTGGCCAGGATAAGCAGGGTGGCACCGATTACGGTCAGGTACACACCCAGATCAAAGACCATGGCGCTGGCCAGTTCGAATTTGCCGATCCAGGGCAGCTTGAAGTAATCAAACCAGGAGGTCAGGAACGGGCGCTCGAAGGCCCAGCTGCCCAGGCCTGTCAGGGTTGCAATCAAAACCCCGCTGCCGATTAGCCACTGGTAATCCAGTTTCAGTCGCTCTTTGATCCAGTCGACACCATGGGCAACGTACTGCTGCACCAGCGCAACCGAGGTCACCAGACCTGCGATAAAGCCACCGCCTGGCAAGTTATGACCACGCAGGAAGATGTAGACGGAGACCAGCAGGGCCAGTGGCAGAAGGCTCTGGGAAATCACGGCCAGCATCATCGGGTGACGGTCACGCGCCCAGGGGCGTCCGTGTTCATCTCCGGCGGGCATGAACAGACGCATGCGGGCAATCAGCTTGAAGATACCCAGCGCGGCGATGCCCAGTACAGTGATTTCACCCAGCGTATCGAAGCCACGGAAGTCCACCAGTATGACGTTGACCACGTTGGTACCGCCGCCACCGACCTTACTGTTGGCGAGGAAGAAGTCAGAGATGCTGTCCAGCGGACGCGTCATCATGGCGTAGTTTATGGTACCGATAACGCCACCGATCATGGCTGAAATGGTCAGGTCCCGGACCACGCGGCGTGGTGAAGACTCTTTCGGCGTTTTCTGTGGCAGGAAGAAGAGTGCCAGCATCAGCAGAATAACCGTCGCAACCTCTACGGACAGCTGGGTCAGTGCAAGGTCCGGTGCCGAGAAGCGGGCAAAGGCGATCGATACGATCAGACCCACAACCGACAGTGTCAGCAGGGCAATCATACGTTTGCGATGCCAGATAACCGTAGCGATGGCACTCAGGCAGAGCAGGACTGCAGCCGTAATCTCAACGCCATCAATTGGCAGGTGCGGACGCAAACCGGCGGTGGTATTCAGGTCCATCAAGGGGCCTGCAATCATCACCAGCGCAAACAGCAACAGCATCCACATGTAGCGCTGCAGAGAGCCGTTCTCGTAAAACTTGTGGATGCGGGTTGCTGCAGCCACCAGCCACTGAATGGCACTCTCAAAGGCCATTTTGGCGTCATTTTCAGGGAACTGAGCCTGAAACTGGAACAGGTGACGGCGGTTATAGTAAATCAGCAGGCCACCCATCATGGCGATCAAGCTCATCAGCAACGGCAGGTTGAAACCGTGCCAGATGGACAGGCTGTACTCGGGCAGTTGCCCGGCCAGCACGGCCGATGAGGCCGAGTCCAGCAGGCTGCCGATGATGTAACCCGGGAAAATACCCAGCAGCAGACAGAGTGCTACCAGAATCTCGACCGGAATACGCATGTAGCGTGGTGGCTCGTGCGGTGTCTTCGGCAGGTCGATCGGTTCACCGTTAAAGAACACGTCATGGATAAAGCGAGTGGAGTAGGCCACCGAGAAAATACCCCCCAGTGTGGCCAGTACTGGCACCATCCAGGACAGGGAGCCCAGAGAGACCTGATGCAGGGTTTCCGCGAAGAACATCTCCTTCGACAGGAAGCCATTAAGCAGTGGCACACCGGCCATGGAGGCGGCTGCCACCATCGCCAGGGTGGCAGTGTACGGCATGTATTTCCACAGGCCGTTGAGCTTACGCATATCGCGCGAGCCGGACTCATGGTCGATGATGCCAGCCGCCATGAACAGTGATGCCTTAAAGGTGGCGTGGTTGATGATATGGAAGATGGCGGCCACGGCGGCCAGCTCGGTATCCATACCAAACAGCAATGTAATCAGACCCAGGTGACTGACAGTGGAGTAGGCCAACAGGCCTTTGAGGTCATGCTTGAACAGAGCGATATAGGCACCCAACAGCAGGGTAGCCAAACCGGTCAGACTGACAATCAGGAACCAGAGCTCGGTACCGGACAGTACCGGGTAGAAACGGGCCAGCAGGAAAATACCGGCCTTAACCATGGTGGCCGAATGCAGGTAAGCACTGACAGGTGTTGGTGCTGCCATGGCATGCGGCAGCCAGAAGTGGAACGGGAATTGAGCGGATTTGGTGAATGCACCCAGCAGCACAAGTACCAGAGCTACAGGGTAAGCGCTATGCTCACGCAGGGTATCGCCACTGGCCAGCACAACACTCAGATCGTAACTGCCCACAATATGGGCGATCAGCAGCAGGCCTGCCAGCAGTGCCAGACCACCGGCACCAGTGACGGTCAACGCCATACGGGCGCCTTTACGGGCCTCACTCTTATGATTCCAGAAGCTGATCAGCAGGAAGGAGCTTATACTGGTCAACTCCCAGAATAACCAGAGCTGGATCAGGTTGTTGGCGGTCACGATGCCCACCATTGCTGTCATGAACAGGATCAGGTAGGCGTAAAAACGGGACATGGAGTCTTCAGAAGACAGGTAATAGCGGGCATACAGGATAATCAGCAGCCCGATGCCCAGAATCAGCAGACAGAACAGCAGTGCCAGGCCGTCCAGACGAAAGGCCAGTTCAAGCCCCAGCGAGGGTATCCAGCTGAAACGCTCTTCCAGCGTAGCACCTGCGAACACCTGAGGGGCTGCGTACAGGACCATGAATAGTGCTATGGCCGGCAGAATCGCGGTCATCAGCGCACAGGCGCTGCGGCCGAACCTTTCGGTCAGGAGCGGCATCAGGGTACCGACGAGCGGCAATAAGGGTATCCAAAACAGGTTCATCAGCGGGACGAACTCCAGTCAGTTGAGTAGAGGTTAACGGCGACCGGCGGACGCCGATACACTATAACAAAAAGTAGTAATTTATACCGTTTGAGGAAGGAGGAGTCCACCGTCTCCGCCGTGCATCAGGAACTGAAAACACGGCAGAGGGTGAACGAAAACAGCGGGTTAGAAAAGAAGTTTCTGTACCTGGTCGAGTACCTGAGTTTCGGTCCAGGGCTTGGTCAGATAGGCGGAAACCCCCGCCGCTTCTGCTTCACCACGGTGCTTGTGGGTAGATCGTGAGGTGATCATCACCACCGGGATATTGTTGTACTGCCTGCTGTTGCGCAAAATCGCCGCCAGTTCCATGCCGCTCATGCGTGGCATCTCCAGGTCGGTGAGCACGATAGCGGGAGGCTCCTGACGAATCTTGTCCAGCGCATCCAGACCATCAATCGCGGTGCGTACCTCGTAACCGCTGTCACTGAGCAAGGTTGCCAGTGTCTTACGGGCGCTGAGAGAGTCATCCACCACCAATACTTCCGGCAGGTGCAGGTTAAACTCGGGCTCGGCCAGTTCAGCTACCGGACTCAGCGCCGAATGACGCTGACGAATGCGGCCCTGCAGGTCGACGATGGGGGCAACGCTGCCATCCGCCAGGATGGTGACGCCGGGCACACCCGGGATATCCGGCAGGTGTTCGCCCATGGATTTGAAAACCTGTTCACGGTGGGCAAGTACTTCGGGTACCAGCACCGCCGCTTTTTCACCCTGATCCAGTTTAACCAACAGGATCGGGAACAGGCGCTTACCGGTATAGTCTCCCGGTTTTTCGCCCAACAGAGTTTCCAGAGTGTAGGCGGGGTAGGTGCCTTCGTCTGTCGTAAACGTCATGCCATCGTCGGTGGTTGTAAGCTCACCGTCAGCAGACAGCAGGCTCTGCTCAATGGTATGGCTGGACAGTGCATGGATGCGTTTGTTGGCACTGCGTACCAACAATGTGTGCACCAGCAGTGAGGATGCTGGCAGAGCCAGGTCGAACCGTGTCCCTTCACCTTGTACAGAGTGAATACTGATCGTGCCCTGCAGGCGGGTCACCTGCTGGTACACCACGTCCATGCCGATGCCACGCCCGGATAGCTGGCTGACCTCGTCGCGGGTTGAGAAACCCGGGATCAGGATCAAACGCTGAGCTTCGTTGTCGGACAGTACTCGGCCACCTTTAAGAAGCCCCTTACGCTCGGCTATTTCCTTGACGCGGGTGACGTTGATGCCGCCACCGTCGTCGCTGCAGCTCACCTGTACCTGGTTCTGTGCCTGGCGGAAACTGATGGTCAGGGTGCCCGTCTCGTCCTTGCCGGATTCGGCACGTACGTCAGCGGCTTCCAGACCATGATCCACGGCATTACGGATGATATGCATCAGCGGGTCGGCCAGTTGGCCCAGTACCTGGCTGTCGATCAGGACGCCTTCACCCTCGATAACCAGGTTGGCTTCCTTGCCCGCCGCACGGCAAGCCTGGCGCATGATACGCTGCATGCGTGAGCTGAGCGTTTTGACCGGTACCAGGCGGGTGTTGAGCACGTTATCCAGTGACTCTTTCTGCAGGTTGGTCTGGGATGCGTGCATTTCGTCCAGATGACGAATATGGTCGGCCATTTCACGGCCCACCTCGCGAACGTCCGCCACCGCTTCCTGAAGCTGTGACAACGTGGTATGCATGCTGTGGTAACGGTCCATCTCGAGTGGATCGAAATGGCTGTCATCACTGCCTTCGGTCGGGTTCAGGGTGAAGTAATCCTGCAACTGCTGTTCGATATCGAACATCACCTTTTGCAGGATACGCTGGCGCTCACGGTTGGCGCGTGCCAGTCGGTGCATTTGGTTGAGACGATCATCCAGCTGGGCATTCAGGGTGCTGGATTCACCGGCAATTCGGAACAGGTTGTCCAACAGACTGACGGGAACGCGCAATTGCCCCTGTTCGCCGCCACCTTGAGCCGCCTGTTTCTGCTCAGACGGTTGTTCATCCTTGGCAACAGCGGGTGCGGCCTTGGGTGTGCGTTTTTTCTTGCCAGAGAGTGCCTGGCCAGCGGCTTCTATGCCTTCGGTACGCAAGCGATAGAACCAGTCCATCATGCTCTGCAGTACTTCAAGCGCGCCATCCGGCGCCGGTTCTGCTTCGCTGATGGATTCACTCATCTGGGCCAGGCAGTCGGTGGCTTCTGTCAGGTCTTCCGCCAGCTGAGGACCGGGCAGGGTCTTGGCATCGGTGAGGACTTCCAGCACGTCTTCCATGCAGTGAGTCAGCTTGGCCAGACCACGAATGCCAGCCATGTTCGCCAGACCCTTGATGGTGTGGGCCGCACGCTGGGCGCTCAGCAGAGAGTCTGTTTGCTGTTCATCCAGCACGGCTTGCAGGTGCTGCTGGAACTCATCCACCAGCGTCGGCAGTTCGTCATAGAGCATTTCCAGCAGCTGAGGATCGATGTCATCCGCAATGGATAGTTCGATGTCCTCGGCGGTGGCCTGAGGGTGCTCGATATCTTCCGGTGCCTGGATACCGGCCAGTGCCAGCAAACCGGTAATGAAGGCGGACTGCTGTGGGTCAGCGTGGGCCGGCAGGCCTGTATCGCTGATGGCGTCGACCAACTGGTCACGGTTGCCTTTATCACCCAAATCAGCCAGATGTGCCTGCAGGGCTTCAAGGCAGTGGGTAAAGTGGGTGTGTTCGAACACTTCCAGCGGCTGCTGGCGCTGCTCCAGATACTCCAGATTGCGACCCAGGCCTTCAAGTACGGTGCGAATACCGTTCAGGTGAACGGTTCCACAGGCGCGTTCCAGCGGCAGCAGGGCTTCCTGACTGGCAGCCAGCAGTGCCGAGTTGGAGTTGGGTTCGGTCTGCTCCCAGAGCTGCGTCAGTTGCAGTAGTGTGGCTGACAGCATGGCCAGAATCTGCGGATCGACCTTGGGACCAGCCTGCTCCAGCAGGCTCATTTCGACCTCACAGAAGCTTGGCAGCGCTAATGCCACTTCTGGGACTTGAGGCTCGGGTTCGGCCTGCAGGGGGGGCTGAGCACTCGCTTCAGTGTCAGTTTCAATGAAGGTTTCAACGCCTTCTAAGGGCTGTGCAAAACTCTCGGAGACCAGACTTTGCAGTTCTTCGGCGTCTTCGGGATCCAGCGGCGTTGGCCAATTGCTGTCGGACAGCAGGGATAGCGCCTGAGTGGCAGACTCTGCGGTGGGGTTTTGCACCAGCAGGTCCAGCTGCTGGCAAAGCGCAGCGACAATCGGAGGATTCAGGTCGTCCAGCGCTTCGCTGCCTTCACCCGCCAGCGCGAACAGATCCGAAATCAGCGTTGGCGCCATATCGGCCATCGCTTCGCTTAGCTCCAGCAACTGTTCGGACAGTTCTGCGCCGGTTTGGGCCGAGTGCAGTGCATTGACGGCAGGGCCTATCAAATCATCGGGCTCTGTGGCGGTAACCGCTACCACCGGCTCCAGATCGTCTGCGGTATCAGCGGCCAGAAACTCGGCATCGATCAGTTCCTGTAAACCTTCCTGGTCTTCAGGCTCAAGAGGGGCCGGCCAACTTGAGTCGCTCAGCATAGCCAGCGCCTGAGTTGCCGTTTCATGGCTGGGCTCCTCCAGCAACCGATCCAGCTGTATCATTAAGACGGGCAGGGCGTCTCCATCCAGTGATTCCAGGCTGCCACAGAGTTCAGCTGCCAGAGCGACAAGGTCAGACAGCAGCGTGGGCTCACGCTCGACAAGGGCTTCACTCAGTTCCGCCAGTAACTCGCTCAGCGCTTCGGGCTCTGCACAGGCAGCGAGAGCTGAAGTGGCAGGACCTGTCGGAGCGATTGCGTCCGTTTCATTGGTTTCATTGTCAGTGTCTGCTATGAGGGTAGAGGCCAGGTCGTGTTCCTGATCGATCTCAACCTCGGGCTCCAGCTCTAACGAGAGCACCGGTTCCTGAACAGGTTCCTGAGCCAGGTCCAGTTCGGCACTGGCCGAATCGGTCAGGAAGGCTTCGTCGATCAGCGCCTGCTGTTCGGCCCGGTCTTCAGGATCCAGGGGTTCAGGCCAGGCGTCATTGCCGAGCAGTTCGAGCGCAGTACTGGTGCAGGGGTGGTCAGGTGTGTCCAGTAGCTGGTCCAGTTGAGAAGCCAGGGTAGGAAGGATCTCAATGTCCAGGCTTTCCAGAGAAGCGATCTGCTCTGAAGCGAGCGCAAACAGGTCAGAGATCAGTGGCGGATCTTGCTCGGCGAGAGACTCGCTCAGGTCCGCCAGCTGTTCACTGAAAGTCTCGGGGCCATCAGCCTGTTGCAACGCTTGGGTCACAGGACCGGGAAGTTGAGAGGGCGTATCCGAGGCCCAGCTTTCTTCAGCTTGGTCAAACACGGTAACGTCCAGCATGTCAGCTGCATCAATCGCAGTCTCAACTACAGAATCGGTCATTTCAGGTTCGATGTCTGTATCCGGCGTCTCGGTGGCTTCGACTTCCGTTTTCGCATCGGTGGTTGAGCCTGCAAGCAGGAGTGGCCAGTCCTCTTCCAGTAGCTCCGGAAGCGCCTCAATATCGTCCGTTTCCAGAGGGGCTTGCCAGATGTCGGCTGTGAGGATGCTGGCTGAGGCAGTCAACAGATCCTCCAATGACATCTGCTTGCCGGGCGCACCCAGAATCATGCCAAGCGCAGCCTGATGTTCGGGCGTTAGCCCTTCCTCTTCAGCCGTAACCAGCTCGGATATCAGGGCCAGTAAGTCGCCCATTCCGGAAAACTCGGCTTCCTGGCATTGTTCAGACAGCTCGGCCAGGGTCTCGGCCAGCTGCTCCGTCGGCTGGTCGAGCTGATCGCAAAGCGACGTCAGCTGGTCGGCCAGCGTCGGATTCATACCGCATTCCTCCATCTGCCGACGTCCCTCAGTCTTCTACCTGGTGCTGCAGTTTGAACACGCTGATTGATCGTTGCAGTTCGTCGGCGGCGCCTACCAGACGGGAGGACAGCTGTTTCTGCTGCACCATCTCGCTGTTGGTCGCCTGAGTGAAGGCGTTAATACTGTCGGCACGCTGGCGCAGGCTCTGGGCCAGCTTGGCCTGACCGGTCGCGTTCTGGGCGATACGGACTACCGACTCTACCAGTGACTGAGTGGTGCTACGGGTTTGCTCCATGTGCTCACCGGCTTTTTCGGCCAGGCGAGTACCGGTGACAACGTCCTCGATCGCGGTGTTGATAACGTGGATGGTATCGGCGGTTTCCAGCTGGATATTGTTAACCAGGTTCTCGATTTCGGCGGTTGCTTCACGTGAGTTTTCCGCCAGACGTTGTACCTCGTCTACCACCACCATCAGACCACGACCGGCTTCACCGGCAGAGGCAGCGTGCATACTCGCGTTCAGTGACAGAATGTGGGTACGTTCGGAGATGTTGTTGATCAGGTTGATGATACCGCCGATCTCCTGAGAACGTTCACCTAGACGCTTGATACGCTTTTCCGCCTCGTGGATGGTCTGGCGCATCTTGTTGATACTGTTGATGGTTGCCGATACTGACTCTTTCGCAGTCTCGGAAGTGCTGATTGCCTGCTGGGATGCAGTGTTGGATACACTGGCCAGTTTGGAGATCAACTGCATGGCATCAATTGCCGAGTCCAGACCTTCCAGCGTGGCGTTGATCTCTTCCTGCTCCTTGTTGGCCTGTTCCAGTACCGCTTCGGACTGGCTCTTAACCTGTACGGAGGAGGTGTTGACCTCTTTGGTGATATGGCTGACTTCCAGCAGTACCTTCTCGATCGATTGGGTCAGCTGGTTGATGGAGTCGGCGATGGCGCCCGTGATGTCTTCTGCTACCGGCACGCGGACGGTGAGGTCACGCTGACTGATTTTGAATACGCTCTGAATCAGCTCAATGATGGAATTGTTGAGCTTCTTGTTCTCTTCCGCCTGTTTGGCCAGCGCAGTTTCCTTCTCGTCCAGCAGCATGTCGAGTACGTTAGCCATCTGGCCCAGCTCGTCACCACTTTCCAGACGGGTACGGGCTTCGGTATCGCCGCCACGTACAGCATCCACGGTTTTCTGAATACGGCGCACAGGGTCAAGTACCCCGTATTTAACGATGGCCAGCGCAACGGCCATGGCCAGACCCAGAATAACCAGAGAGGCAAAGAACAGCTTGATCATCTGCGCCGTATCGGCGTTACGTTTTTCGCTGTCTTCGTCGGCGTACACGGATGTCAGCAGCTGAAGCTGCTCGTTCACTTCGCGCAAGTCGACCAGTGCCTGGCCGAAGCTTTGCTGCAGTGACGCAATCTCGCTACCCGGAGTAGGGGTACGCAGATTGACGCGGTTCAGGGTGGCCATTTTCTCGCTCAACTGCAGCTGATCCAGTCGTTGCTGAATATTCTGGCGATCAGCGTTGGAACGCAGGTGCGGCAGCAGCGCAGTGAGTTCATTGTTCAGACGAGTTGCGGAGACAATGAACTGCTTGAGGGAGTTGTTGCTGGGTGACAGGCGTGCGTTGGTGAGGGCTACCTGGGCATCCGCCAGCGAAAGGTCAAGCTGGCTGGCATCTTCAGCCAGCTGGCGCGTTTCGCGGCTGACAACCTGCGCTCGCTCATCGATCAGGATGGTTTGGTAATAGGCGACAGCGATTGCGACGATGCCGATAACTAGCAGAACACCGGCAACCGCAAACTTGATCCCCATGCGAAGGTTTTGTAATTCCCAGAAAACTGGCATGGTGCGTCCCTCATGAATTGTCTTGCACTTCGGCTTTCGCCACAGGCTGATGAAAGTTATTTTTTAAATGATTCAGTAGCGCAGTATGGTCGATTTCAACCCAGTACTGTCCCTGGCTGCTATAGCCGGTACGGGCAAACGCCTCAAGCTCCGGGTAACGGGGAGGCGGTGTCTGATCCATATGTTCAGGGTCTGTCAGCACCGTGGGGAACTGCTCCAGCAAAATCCCGGCGGTGTGGGGCTGACTTCCGAACAGAAGGATGTAGACGGTCTGGCGACGATCAACCGGGGTGCCGGTTAGCCAGTATTGGAGGTCATACACGGGTACGGTATGACCTCGGTTATTAATAAAACCGCTGAACCAGGGGGGAGTATCTGGAATGGCGCAGATCCTGGCGCCGGAGGCGATCTCCGAAAGCACGCTGGCAGCCAGCAGCATGGGCTGCTCGGCCACCAAAAAACCGTGGCGTACCTCACGATACTCGCCCATACCTTCGGGTGAACTCAGCAGAGTATCGTTTTCGTTGGCAAAAGGGCTTGGTCGGGTATTGAGGATATCCTCGGTATCAGCCATATGCTTCTACCTGCTCCAGAATATCCTGCTCGGTGAAGGGTTTGGCCACCACGGCCGATGCGCCTTGTAACTGTGCCCAGACCTTGTCAGCGTCCTGGTGCTTGCTGGAAACAATAATGACCGGAATGTGCTTGGTGGTATCTCCAGTCGTGATCTGGCGGCAGGCGGAAAAGCCGTCAATCCCGGGCATTACAATGTCCATGAATATCAGGTCAGGGTGTTCCTGCTCTGCCATGTTTACGCCTTGCTGGCCGTCTGAGGCAACCAAAACCTCTGCGCTGGTCTGACTTAGAATGTCACGCAGTCGCTGTTGGTAAACCGGATCATCTTCAACAACCAAAATTTTCTTTACCGACATGGGGTGTTACGTCCTTACTGTCACTGGTCCCGTTTGGATTGAAAGTCACTTACCCAGCGCGACACACGTTTGATCACCTTACGAAACTCTTCAGAGTCGATGGGTTTGGTCAGGTATGTGGAGGAACCTGCCATGATGCCCTTCACCTCATCCAGCGGAGAGGTTTTAGATGACAGCATGATGATCGGTGTCTTTTTCAGCGCAGGCATGGCACGCATTTTTGTGCAGGTTTCGAAGCCGTCGATCCCCGGCATCATGATGTCGAGGAAAATAAAGTCAAAATGCTTGGCGGCTACTTTTTCCAGTGCGGTTTCACCATCATCTGCGAAATCCACATTGATCTTCTGTTCCAGCTGAGACAACTCTTTAGCCAGTACCTGCTGCATCGGGTGGCTGTCATCGACAACCAGAACCGAGTATTCCATCTCTGATGCGGCGGCATCCTGCTCGGCTTTCTGGCGCTGTGCTTCTTCAACTTGTGCGTCGTACTTCTTGAACAGGTTGTCCTTGTCTTCCTGCGGCTCTCTGACCTGCTTCTCCGCAGCCGGCTGGGGCTGGGGTACGACCGGAGCCGGTTGTACGGGTGCAGGAGCTGGCGCGGGCGCTGCAGCCGCTGGTGCTTGAGTACTGTCTACAGAAGATGATGCAACTGGCTGTGCAGGGCTAGCTTCCGGCGCGGCTGGCGTCGGAGGAGTGCTTTCTGCAGCCGGGGTGGACTGTGCCGGTTTAGCCTCAGCTGTGCGATCTTTGAAAAAACGTTTGAACAGGCCTGTTGAGGCCGGGGCCGGCGCGGGTTTTACAGGCTCCGCTGCCGGTTGAACAGGTGTGGCAGCCGCACTTTGGGGCTCTGGTGGCTGAGCGCTGGCTGTGGCTGCGGAACCGGTTAACGGGTCGGTGCTGTCGATGATGCGCAGCACACGGGATGAAATAAAGGGTATTTTAAGGTGTGGGTGGCCGTTTGGCGGAGTGTTGCGGCTGGCAACCATCACATGACTGGCGGGAAGAGCAAAGCCGTTGGACTGGCCCAGGTTTTCTTCACCGAAAACAATCAGAAGGTCTACTTTTCCGCTCTCCGGAGCTTCTACCAGTTCATAGCTGCGTGTCTTGGATAAACTAAGAATACGTTGCAGCTTGATGTGTTGGTCGGCCGGGAATGCCAGGATCCCAATCTTCATACTGTTCCCTGCGGGCACTATGCTCGGCCGGAGGGCCGTGCTGTTATCAGAATGGCATCGTATTCAACCACGAAAACAATGCAGTTCCGTTACGTTTGTAGAAGATTTGCAGGATGATGACAACAAAAACCCGGTAATTACTGTGATCTTTTAGTTGGGTGTTGCGAAAAAATGACACTCGGGTTTTGTGGATTCAAATAGGTGTTTTTGTTGGCCTTCAGTTGCGCTTTCAGATTCTATTAATCTCGCCAGGAGGGCGGGACCAGGTCGTCGGGCAAGGCGGTGCAAACCTTGTTGCGGCCAGTTGCCTTGGCGCGATACAGAGCATCATCGGCCGCCTTGAGCCAGGAACGGTAGTTGGTTCCTTTCTGCTTTTGTGCAACGCCCAGTGAAATGGTGATCGGTGCCGAAAGTTCGCGGATCAGCTTGCTCTGTTCAACCTGCTGCCGAAGCCGTTCAGCCAAAAGTGAGGCTTGATCAAGATCTGTAGGGGTCAAAATCAAGAACTCCTCCCCCCCGTAACGGTAGACGCGTACATTCGAAGGCATCTTGGATTTAATCAGGTCCGCCAGCCGGGCCAGTACCAAGTCCCCTGTGGTATGGCCGTAGGAATCATTGATCTGCTTGAAGTGATCCAGGTCGAACATGATCAGACTGTAAGCGGTTGAGGGTGGGTCATCGCTATTGGCAACCTTGTTGATATGGTCATCAAGAGAGCGTCGGTTACCCAGTCCTGTGAGCGCATCCTGGAGGGCTTCCTGACTCAGTCGAGAGTTGTCGGCCAGCAAACGGGTTGAAAAGTTGAAACAGAAAAACGTAATCAGCAGAAAGCAGGCTGAATAGGTGAACAGTAGCTGGGGTTCGGCGATATTCCACACTGCATGGATACAGGTGAGATAAATAACGATGGCAACCAGAATCGCTTCCCAGCGCCTCGCCGAGAAGAATACGGCGACGGTTGCAGCATTGGACCAGAAGAGTCCGATAATACCGGTGTACTGGATAGTGATGAGCACGCCCAGCGTGTAGCTGATCGCAAATATGCGTGAGACCAGATGAAAATACTGATCCTTGCTGCCGATGTAAGCGATCACAACGAACAGAGTCGACAGGGTTAGATCAAAAACGCCCTGTGGGTACTCCTGTATTGTGAATCTCCAGATTCCCATGGGGGCTATCAGAGACGCAGCCAGCAGCGCCTGAAAGATCATAAAACCTTTCTTGGGATGGCTCTCGCGATATGCCTCCAGGGCTGATTGAATCAGTCCTACCTTCACAGGATTCCCCTTGATCCACTCTGACGCCTGCTCTTCTGATGGAGCCGCTGACATGAGCTTGCACGACTGTATCTGCTTTCATTCTATGCCCATAACGATGCGTTTGTAACGTGTGTTTGAATGCAATACAGAAAAATACCCGTTAATTTTTGAGGGTATTGTCGGGATCTGGGTGCTGGAGCGTAATTCTGAGAGGGGGTTGCAGTATCTGAAGGATTGGTGGGCCCACCAGGACTTGAACCTGGGACCAACGGATTATGAGTCCGCTGCTCTAACCAACTGAGCTATAGGCCCGAAAAGCAGCGCCAATGATAGCATGTCCTACCATTGGCGCAATATCATGAAAATAAACGATTATTCGTCGATGAAGGTACGCAGGTGATCGGAGCGGCTCGGATGACGCAGTTTGCGCAGTGCCTTGGCTTCGATCTGACGGATACGCTCACGGGTAACGTCGAACTGTTTGCCCACTTCCTCAAGGGTGTGGTCGGTGTTCATGTCAATACCGAAACGCATGCGCAGTACTTTGGCTTCACGTGCGGTGAGGCCAGACAGAATTTCACGTGTAGATTCACGCAGGCCTTCGCCAGTGGCTGTTTCAACCGGTGAAGACAGGGTGGTGTCTTCGATGAAATCGCCCAGGCTGGAATCTTCGTCATCGCCGATCGGGGTTTCCATGGAGATCGGCTCTTTGGCGATCTTCAGGACCTTACGGATCTTGTCTTCCGGCATTTCCATGCGCTCGGCCAGTTCTTCCGGCGTTGCTTCACGGCCCATCTCCTGCAACATCTGGCGGGAGATACGGTTGAGCTTGTTGATCGTTTCGATCATGTGCACCGGAATACGGATGGTACGGGCCTGGTCCGCGATGGAACGGGTGATCGCCTGACGAATCCACCAGGTTGCATAGGTTGAGAACTTGTAACCGCGACGGTATTCGAACTTGTCCACAGCCTTCATCAGACCGATGTTGCCTTCCTGGATCAGATCCAGGAACTGCAGGCCACGGTTGGTGTATTTCTTGGCGATGGAGATTACCAGTCGCAGGTTGGCCTCAACCATTTCCTTCTTGGCGCGACGGGCACGGGCTTCACCAATAGAGAGATCGCGGTTTACTTCCTTGATCTCGGCCAAGCTCATGCCAATACTTTCTTCGATCTGGCGCAGGCGGCGCTGTGCACGCTGCAGGTCAGGCAGGCTGCGTGCGATCGGAGCGGCAAACGGCTTGCCGCAGTTTACCAGTTCGTCCAGCCATTCCTGGCTGGTTTCGTTGCCCGGGAAAGACTTGATGAACAGCGGGCGCGGCATTTTTGCACGCTGGGTGCAGATGCGCATGATAGTGCGCTCCTGCTTACGGATGCTGTCGATGCAGTCACGCACACGCTCGACCAGCAGGTCGTAGAAGCGCGGGGACAGTTTGATCGGTGCGAATGCGTTTGCCAGAGACATGGCCGCAAACTCGATCTCGTCGGGCGAGCTGTTGCTGGCGATGACTGCTTTCAGCTGGTCGAGGGCGTCTTGAATCAGACCGAAGCGCTGACGTGCTTCTTCGGGATCCGGGCCGCGCTCTTTTTCGTCACTGGAATCGTCGCTGTCCTTGTCGTCTTCATCGTCATCGTCGTCATCATTCTGATCTTCATCATCGTCGATTTCGTCGATCTCTTCTTTTTCTTCGGCCGGAACGTCAGAATCAGGGTCGATGTAGCCACTGAAGATATCGCTCAGGCGGCCTTCTTCCTGTAGCACGCCATTGTAGGCATCCAAGATCAGGTCCACGCTGCCCGGGAAGCGGGACAGGGCCATCATGACTTCACGAATGCCTTCTTCGATACGCTTGGCGATGTCGATTTCGCCTTCACGGGTCAGCAGCTCAACAGTACCCATCTCACGCATGTACATGCGAACCGGGTCGGTGGTGCGACCAGCGTCGGACTCTACAGCAGCCAGTGCCGCTACGGCCTCATCGTCTGCTTCCTCAGCAGAGTCGCCGCCGCTCAGCAGCAGGTCTTCGGCATCGGGCGCTTCTTCAGCAACACGAATGCCCATGTCGTTGATCATACGGATGATATCTTCGACCTGATCTGGATCGGCAATATCTTCCGGAAGATGATCGTTAACCTCGGCGTAAGTAAGATAGCCCTGTTCTTTACCTCGGGCGATCAGTTCCTTAAGTCGAGACTGCTGTTGGGATTTATCTGACATAGAGCCCCTGCAACGAATGAAAGCTGATGTGACTGGTGGCGGAAAAGTGAGCGCGACATTATACCGAAAAGGGCTGTCGGCAGCTACAACTATAAGTGCCGCACCTGCGTAAAAAGTCTATTGATAGGAGAATAGACCAGAAATCAGGTGCTTGCTGAAGATTTGCCGCAACTCTCAGCTGTGTTGGTTGAGCACCAGCTGGCGCAGTGTTTGTTTCTCTTCTTCTGTTAATGGGGACTGGCGCGACTTTTTCAAGAGTTGATCCATTAGTGCCTCCTGGCGGCGCGCCAGAATGCGGTTCAAGGTTTCTTGTAAAAGGTGGGCGGCATTGGTGTCGCCGAGCACCGGATCCAGGTGAGAAATCTCGTTCAATAGCATCAGATCGGCCCTGCGTGCCTCGTCATCCTGCCAGTCTACCAGCAGGGTTCCCAAAGAACTTCCGGGTGTGTCCTGTAAGTACTCCAGCAGGTGAATCAGAACGCTGATATTGGGTTCGTCCACCAGGGTGAACTCGGCAGACTTGGGTGCCTGTGCCGCCAGATTGGGCTGATGCAGCAGTATCGAAATGGCTTGATTGACCAGATGGCGCGACTGCTGCTTGCGACGTGGCGCAGCGGTGGAGTAAGAGTCTGGGCCGCTGGGTTCTTCATAGCGAGGTGGTGCTGGTGTGTACTGCTCTACTGCGGCCGGTGGTGGGTTGTTGGGTTGAGTTACCTGGTGCAGATCTATAACACTGCTGAGTTGTTCCAGCGACAGACCGGTTATCTCACAGATGCGATCCATCATCATTTGCTTAAGCAGGCCCGGCTGCATGGATTGAATCAGGGGCAGTGCGGTATTGCTGAAGCGGGCACGGCCATCCATGCTGCTCAAGTCGGCTTCTTCGGTCAGCGATTTGAAGAAGAACTCGCTCAGCGGCAGGGCTTGGGTGACGCGCTGTCCGAAGGCGGTTTCGCCTTCCTTGCGTACCAGGGTGTCCGGGTCTTCGCCATCGGGCAGAAACAGGAAGCGTGCTTCCTGACCATCCTTGATGACGGGCAGGGTGGTATGCAAGGCACGCAATGCGGCTGTTCGACCGGCCTGGTCACCATCGAAGCAGAAGATGACCTCGGGGACGAGCTTGAATAGCCGCTCCAGGTGTTGGGCGGTGGTGGCGGTGCCCAGGGTGGCAACCGACCAGTGGATGCCGTGTTGTGCCAGGCTGACCACGTCCATGTAGCCTTCAACAATGAGCAGTCGGTCCAGCTGGTTGCTGTGCTTGCGTGCTTCGTAGAGGCCGTACAGCTCGCGTCCTTTGTGGAAGGTCGGTGTTTCGGGTGAATTCAGATACTTGGGCTTTTCATCGCCCAGGACACGGCCACCAAAGCCGAGCACTCGGCCTCGTACATCGCGGATCGGAAACATGATGCGATCGCGGAAACGGTCGTAGTGGCTGTCTTTTTCTTCGTTGTGGATCACCATGCCGGACTGCTCCAGCAGTTCAGTGGCGTTATCCACAGCGTTAAAATGTGTGAGCAGGTTGTCCCAGCCGGGCGGGGCGTAACCGATCTCGAATGCGGCGGCTATCTGGCCGCTGAGTCCGCGTTGTTTGAGGTAATTGACGGCGCGCTCGCGTTCGGATGATTGGCGCAACTGCTGCTGGAAAAAGCTGCTAGCTTGCTCCAGTGCTTCAAATTGGCGCTTGAGTTGCTGTTCGCGCTGAGGATCCTGGTTGCGGCCTTCTTCGCGGGGCACGTCAATACCGGCCAGCTTAGCCAGTTCTTCAACGGCTTCGGGGAAATTGAGGCGGTCGTATTCCATCAGGAAGCCAAGTGCATTGCCGCCAGCACCACAGCCGAAACAGTAATAGAACTGCTTGTCGGGGCTTACGGAAAATGAGGGGCTTTTTTCCTTATGGAAGGGGCAAAGGCCGGAGTAGTTTTTACCTGCACGCTTGAGTTTGACGCGGCCGTCTATCACATCAACGATGTTGATGCGTGCCAGTAGGTCGTCAATGAAATGCTGAGGTATTCGACCTGCCATCTTCGCTCCGTTGCGGACAGGTCAGCGTGTAGCGGACCTTTAGAGTTTCTGTTTCACCAGTCCGGAAATCTTGCCCACGTCGGCTCGACCCTGGACCTGGGGTTTGATCAATGCCATCACTTTACCCATGTCCTGCATGGACAAAGCGCCGGATGTGGCGATGGCGTCATCAATAATCTGAGTGATCTCAGCATCGCTGAGTGGCTGCGGCAGGAAAGTTTTAATCACCTCCAGCTCCTGCTGCTCCTTAGCTGCCAGTTCGGGTCGCTCAGCCGCCTCGTACTGGGTAATGGAGTCTCGTCTCTGTTTGACCATCTTGTCCAGCACGATCAGGATACGAGCGTCATCGAGTTCGATGCGTTCGTCTACTTCGATGCGCTTGATCTCGGCCAGCATAAGGCGGATGGTGCCCAGACGTTCTTTGTCTTTGGCGCGCATGGCATCTTTCATCTGCTCTGTAATGGTGTTTTTCAGATCAGACATTGGGATGCTCCTTGGCTGGTTAGGTCAAATTAACAGAGGTATTGCTTAGTACAGGCGTACGCGACGAGCGTTTTCGCGAGATACTTTCTTAGCGTGACGCTTAACAGCAGCAGCTGCTTTACGCTTGCGGATAGAAGTCGGCTTTTCGTAGTGCTCACGACGACGAACTTCAGCCAGGATGCCAGCTTTTTCGCAAGAACGCTTGAAACGACGCAGAGCTACGTCGAACGGCTCGTTATCTTTAACTTTAACCTGAGGCATTGAATGCTCCTTTTGGTTGGGTGGGTATAGACCTATCGTAATGATAGAGATTAAGGCGGCATATTCTAGTGAAGCCACCTGTTCATGTAAAGCTATACAGGCTGTATTTTGCTGGCCACAGCAGGGATAATAGATGACTGATTGATCAGCTTTGAAAATGAGGCCGCTATGCGAGTGCTGGGCATTGAAACTTCCTGTGATGAAACCGGTGTGGCGCTGTATGACAGCGAGCGCGGACTCCTGTCTGATGCGCTCTACAGCCAGGTGAAAATGCACGCCGAATACGGCGGTGTGGTGCCCGAGCTGGCATCGCGTGACCATGTGCGCAAGCTGCTGCCTCTGATTCGGGAAGTGATGGCTAAAGCCAATCTGGAACTTAAAGATCTGGATGCTCTGGCTTACACCTCAGGGCCGGGACTGATCGGTGCGTTGATGGTCGGTGCATCGACCGGGCGTTCACTGGCGTTGGGCTTGGGTGTGCCTGCCATTGGTGTGCACCATATGGAAGGGCATTTGTTGGCGCCCATGCTGGAAGAAAACCCGCCTTCGTTTCCCTTTGTGGCGCTGCTGGTGTCGGGCGGTCACACCCAGCTGGTCAGTGTTAAAGGCATTGGCCAGTATGAACTATTGGGTGAGTCGCTGGATGATGCTGCCGGTGAAGCCTTCGATAAGGCTGCCAAGATGTTGGGTCTTGATTACCCAGGTGGCCCCCTGATTGCCAAGCTTGCCGAGCGTGGTACACCGGGACGTTATCGTTTCCCGCGTCCGATGACCGATCGTCCAGGGCTGGATTTCAGCTTTTCCGGATTGAAAACCTTCACTCTGAATACGGCGAATGCCGAGCGTGACGAGAATGGTCAGATCGACGAGCAGACCATGGCCGATATCGCCTTCGCGTTTGAAGAAGCCGTGGTGGAAACTTTGGCGATCAAATGTCGCCGTGCCTTGCAGCAGACCGGTATGAAACAGTTGATCATTGCCGGTGGTGTCAGTGCCAACAAGCGTCTGCGTGAACGTCTGGATGAAGTGGTTCGTAAGGAAAAGTCAGGCCTTTTCTATGCCCGTCCCGAATTCTGCACCGATAACGGTGCCATGATTGCCTATGCTGGCTGCCAGCGCCTGTTGGCCGGTCAGCACGCCGATCTGACCATTCTGGCGCGTCCGCGCTGGCCGATGGATACGCTGGATTCGATCTAAGCCTTCGTCGAAGTCTTAGAGAGCAGAGCGCCTTGATTAGAAGTGGCGCTCTCGACCATTCAGCAGCCTGCGAATATTGCCGCTGTGTGTCAAAATCAGTAGCACCGACATCAGGCTGAACGTCAGCGTTAATGAAGGCACGGTCAGGTAGCAGAACAGGGGCGCAACCGTGGCGGTGGCAATCGATGCCAAGGAGGCGATTCGCCCCAGCAGAAATACCAGCCCCCAAAATAGTGTCAGGCAAAACGCCAGGGGCCAGCTTAGCAGGAGCGTACAGCCCAGAGTGGTCGCAACGCCCTTGCCGCCTTTAAAGCGGGAGAAGATCGGGAACAGGTGTCCGCTGACCGCTGCCAATAGAGTCCATCCCTTAAGGCTGTCATCAGCTCCAGCCATAATTGCCAGCAAAATGGCGGCAGCGCCTTTGCTGAGATCGCCCAGCAGCGTCAGGGTGGCAGCCTGGCGACCACCTATACGCATCACGTTGGTGGTGCCCGGATTATGGGACCCTGCCTTGCGAGGGTCTTCAAGCCCCATGGCCTTGCATACAAGGATTGCACTGGGGATAGACCCCAGAAGATAGGCAATCAGCAGCAGTATCCAATCGGACCCTTCGGGCATAAATGACGTCCAGTCGTGCGCCGGTAATAACAGGCGTGGTAAATTAACAGTCTTGAAACAAGCATATACAAGCTCGAAGCGGGCCTCAATCGGCCCTCAGCGGAGGCAGGATGGATATCGTTTATATACGTGAGTTGGAAGTTGAGACCGTGATCGGCATCTATGACTGGGAACGCGAAGTGCGTCAGACCGTCAGCCTGGATCTGGAAATGGGTACGGATATTCGGGCGGCAGCGTCCACTGAAGATATCGAGCAGACACTCAACTACAAGTCGGTATCCAAGCGTTTGATCAGCTTTATCAGTGAAAGCGAGTTCCTGCTGGTCGAGACCATGGCGGAGGAGATTTCGCAGATTGTCATGAACGAGTTTGATGTGCCCTGGCTGCGCCTGCGCCTGAGCAAGCCCGGTGCAGTCCGTGGTGCCAAGGATGTGGGTGTGGTGATCGAGCGTGGAGAGCGCAGCTGATGACCCATGTGTACCTGAGCCTTGGCAGCAATAGGGACAGGGAACGCCATATTTTGGCTGCGCTGGACGCCTTGGCAGACCGCTTTGGCACCATCGAAATCTCGTCGGTGTATGAAAGTGAAGCGGTTGGATTTGACGGCACCAATTTTTACAACCTGGTGGTGGGAGTTGAGTGTGATCTGCCGTTAGCTGAGCTTTCTGCCTGGTTGAAGCAGGTTGAGGATGACAACGGCCGTGATCGGTCAGGTCCGCGTTTCAGCGGTCGTACGCTGGATATCGATGTACTGACCTATGGCGAGTTGGATCAGCCACAGGATGGCGTTCAGGTACCGCGTGATGAGATTACTGAAAACGCCTTTGTGCTGTTGCCGTTGGCCGAGATAGCGCCAGATCAGTCCCATCCGGTATTGAAACAGACCTATGCCGAGCTGTGGCAGGCCTATGATCGAGCGCAAAAGCTTTGGCCGATCGACTTCAGTTGGCGTGGACAGCAGGTTTCAAAGGCACTAACTGAAGATTGAGCGACCGCCATCGACGGCCAGAACCTGCCCGGTGATATAGCCGGCTGAGGCCAGAAATGAAACGGCCTCGGCGATATCCTCGGGTCGGCCCGTTCGCTCCAATGGGACCTTGAATAAAATGGCTTGGCGGGCATCCTCATCCAGCTCGGCGTCTGCCTCCGGCCAGAGGATGGCGCCGGGTGAAACGCCATTGACCCGCACCTCTGGGGCAAGCTCCTTCGCCAGGCTCAGGGTCATCATTTTGACACCGGCTTTGGCAATCGAGTAAATCGGGTAGCCTGATAGCCCGCGGTCGGCATGCACGTCGACCAGATTGATGATGCAGCCCTGGCTCTCCTTCAATAGCGGCGCCAGAGCACTGCTCAGGAAGAAGGGGCCGCGCAGATTACTGTTGATCAGCAAATCCCAGTCATCCTGGGCTGCTGTATCCATAGGGGTGGGAAAGAAGCTGGACGCATTGTTGACCAGTAAATCGAGCTTTCCCTGTTGGCGCACTTCAGTGGCCAGCGCTTCGACGGCCTGCATGTCGTTGAGGTCGGCTTGCAGGCAGATGCAAGAGTCTGTGCGCTGTGCATTCAGTGCCTGACATAAGGCCTCTGCCTCAGTGGCTGAATCGCGGTAATGCAGAATCAGATCATAGCCCTGCCAATGAAGCCGGCGTGCTATACAGGCACCGATGCGCCGTGCTGCGCCGGTGATCAGGGCGCGAGGTTTGGGATCGCTCACGCTTCCGGCTCCTGATACCGGTTGCAGCATTCCAGCTGGCGCTGCTGAATGGCTTCTCCCAGTGCCTTGCCAGTGTAACCCTCTGCCTGAATAGCCCGGTTATCGATGGCGGCGATCTGCGTGAGAACCGCTTGAATGCCTTGCTCTAACTGCTTCAGGTTGCATTTGGGGTAAAGGCGCGCGATCAGTGGCAGCAGGCGTATCAAACGTTCCGGCTGGCGCAGCAGGCTAAAGGCTTTCAGAGCTTCCAGACGCGCTGCGGCGTCGATTTGACTCATGTGTGCCAAAGCTTCAAGGCTGCCACGTACCTGCATGGCCAAGTCCTTGAAGCGGTTGGGTATGCGCCAGTGGCGGCAAAGCGCGCGAATGCTTTCCTGGGCGCTGTCCAAAGGTTCGTTTTCCGTCAGGCTGACCGCAAAGAGGGCAAAGCACTGCTCGCTGTCGAGATCGACTGAGGCTTCAGTCAGCAGCTGAAAGCGGTTTGGATTATAGTGCTCTGCGCCGGGCATCACTTTTTCCAGTGCGCCAACCATTTGCAGCAGGTTAAAGAAACAGGCCGGTGATCGGGTGCTCAGGGCGCGTTCGCACTCCTGCCAAACACGCTCGGGCGTCAGGTGTTCCAGCTCATCAGTGGCGCTGATCTCTTTCAGCAACAGCTCGGTTTCGGGCGCCAGGGTAAAGCCAAGATGCGCGAAACGGGCATAGAAACGTGCCACTCGAAGCACGCGCAGAGGGTCTTCGGTGAATGCTGGGGATACATGACGCAGCAGACGTGCGTCCAGATCGGCCAGGCCGCCACAGGGGTCGTGCAGTTGGCCGTCGAGGTCCTCAGCGATGGCGTTGATGGTCAGGTCTCGGCGCAGCAGGTCCTGCTCCAGCGTAACATCGGGGCTGGTGTGGAAAGTAAAGCCGGTGTAACCCTTGCCGCTTTTACGTTCGGTACGGGCTAGCGCATACTCTTCCGAGGTTTCCGGGTGCAGAAAAACAGGGAAGTCGCTGCCGACGGCTTTAAAGCCTTGAACACCCATCTCTTCGGGGGTCGCCCCAACAACAACCCAGTCACGGTCCTTGACCTCAAGGCCCAACAGGCGGTCGCGAACGGCACCGCCCACCAGATAGATCTGCATCAGCGTTCACAACGGTCCGGGCACTGGGCGCGCCAGGCTTCGAAACCGCCATCCAGGCTGTACACTTCATCAAATCCCTGATGTGCCAGATAGGCCGCCGCCGACTGACTGCTGATACCGTGGTAGCAGCATACGATCAGTGGCTTGTCGAAATCGGCTTGAGCCATGTAGTCGGGCATATTGTGATTGTTCAAATTATAGGACTGGCTGATATGCAGTTCCTTGTAGCTGCCTTCGTCGCGAATATCGACGATTTGGACGCCTTGTTCGATCAGTTCACAGGCCTGATCAATATTGATGCAGCGATACTCTGACATCATGTTTCTCCCGCTGTCTGGCTATGCAGGCAAGCTTGCGTGAAAACACAAGCGTCTTCAAGCCGATAAGCTGTAAGGGTATTACCCCAGACACAGCCACTATCCAGAGCAATAATCTGGTGCTCGCGATGAAAACCGAGAGCGGCCCAGTGGCCAAATAGTTGAATGCGCTTCAACGGCGTACGGCGTGGTTGACGAAACCAGGGCGAAAAGCCATCCGGTGCTGTATCGGGCGGTCCATTGCCTTTGAACTCCAGCTGTCCTGCCTCGGTGATAAAACGCATCCGGGTAAAGTAGTTGGTGATCGCTCTGAACCGGTCCATGCCCCTCAGGTCATCCCGCCAAAGATCCGGCTGGTTGCCATACATCTGATGCAGAAAGGCTTCGCACTCCTGTCCCTGCAATACCTGCTCCAATTCCTGAGCTAACGTACGGGCCTGCTTCAATGACCATATATGCGGTATGCCGGCGTGGGTCATGACAAAGCCCTTGTCCTTGTCATCGTGCAGAACGGGTTGATGTTTGAGCCAATGCAGCAACTCATCGCAATCTTTTGCCTGCAGTATAGGCTCCAGTGTGGGGTGAATCTTGCGGTCAACGCCCACTGAAAGCGCTAAAAGATGCAGATCGTGGTTGCCCAGCACGGTAACGGCCTGTGAGCCCAGGTCTCGGACGAAGCGCAGTGTTTCGAGAGATTCGGGGCCTCGGTTGATCAGATCACCGGTAAACCAGACCTGATCCTCCTGATTTAAGCCAACCTGGTCCAGCAGCTTGATGAGTTCAGAGTAGCAACCCTGAAGGTCGCCAATGACATAGGTCGCCATAGGGATTTCCGCAGCTCGAAGGAGTGTCGCATCATACCCGAAGCCGGAGTTTGGCAAAAATTGAATAAAGGTGAAAAAAAGAGCCCCTGCAAGAGGGGCTAGAAGAAGTCGGGATACCTGCTGCTTTGGAATATCCCGGTTCTTTGGTATAGCCAGATTCGTGCCAACTTTGAAACCGGGGAGAAATGGGTATTTATCAGGGAAATAGCTGTTTTTTACGCACCAATATTGTGCGCGCAGGCATAAAAAAGTGCATGTAAAAATGCGGTAAAACTAATATGCCATCATTCTTTGTAGGGTTATTGTTAGGCCTAAAAAACTAGAGTAATGTTTTGTCTAACAATACCAACAAAGTGAACTTTTTGCCGCAGGCAAGGGACTGTGATGAAAATTAATGAACCGGTGACACAAAAAGAACAAATCGTCTCGGAACATGCGAACATCCTTTCAACCACCGACCTCAAGGGAGCGGTCACCTACGTTAACCCTGACTTTATAGACGTCAGTGGATTCACTTCTGAAGAGTTGCTTGGACACAATCACAATATCGTCCGTCATCCCGATATGCCTCCGGCCGCATTTGCGGGCTTGTGGCAACGGGTGAAGTCCGGCCAAACCTGGATGGGACTGGTTAAGAATCGCTGTAAAAACGGTGATCACTATTGGGTAGACGCCTTCGTGATGCCGGTAGAGCGTGATGGCAGGGTCTGTGAGTATCAATCCGTACGTCGCAAGGCGACCCCCGAGGCTATTGCCCGGGCGGAACAGGTTTATCCCCGTCTGATGGCCGGGCGCAATCCGCTGTCATTTAATCCCTGGGCGAGCCTGGGACTGACCGGGCGCTTATTGGCAGCCGTCCTGATCCCCGGGCTGGCCGGGTTGGCACTTAACCTGTCGCATCCCGAAGAAAGTCCCATGATTTGGGCTGCCTTGATGACATTAATGTTGGCGGGCATGTTGTTGGTACTGTCGCCCTGGCGTCGACTGGTAGCAGAGTGCCAACAGCGTTTGAATGACCCCGTGGCTCGCTTTGTGTACACCGGTCGTCAGGATGATATAGGCCAGATTCGACTGGTGATTAAACAGTTGGGTTCAGAGTGTGATGGGCTGGTGGGGCGAATGGATGATTCGGCGAGGCAGCTTAAGGACGATGCTGAAATACTGAGCGAAGCGGTCAGCCAGTCGCACACAGGCATCCGCCAGCAATCAATTGAGATGGAGCAGTCTGCAGCAGCCATTAGCCAAATGTCTGCTTCCGTACAGGAAGTGGCGACCAATGCTCAACAGAGCTCCCAGGCGGCCGAAGAGGCTGTTGGCGAGGTGGCTCACAGCAAGCGCACCGTTGAAGCCACAACCACAGCGGTACACGATCTCCAGGCGCATATCGAGGAAGCCGAAGCGGTGATTGCTCAGGTGAGCGACCATAGCCGCAGCATTGCCAATGTGCTGGATGTGATTACTGATATATCGGAACAAACCAATCTGCTGGCGCTGAATGCGGCCATTGAAGCGTCCAGGGCCGGGGAGGCCGGGCGTGGTTTTGCCGTCGTCGCAGATGAAGTGCGCTCTTTATCCCTGCGGACGCAGAATTCGACCGGTGAAGTGCGCGCCATGATTGAGCAGCTGCAGGGCAGTGCCCGTAACGCTGTGGAAACCATCAACCAGGGACGTGCACGGGCAGATCACTGTGTTGGATTAAGCGATGAAACTGTACAGGCGTTGGACAAGATTCTGAGCGCGATTCGATGTATCAGTGATATGAGTGTGCAAACCGCCTCGGCGGTTGAGCAGCAGAGCAGCGTTGCCAGTGAGATAGATCGGAGTATTGTGTCTATTCAGGCTCTGTCTGAGCAAAACCTGGTGGCTGTCGAGCAAAGTGCTCATGCGGGTCAGCAGGTATTAACGGTGGCAACAGAACTGAATGCGCTCGCACACCAGTTCTGGTGTCGGCAGTCCGTATAATAAGAATGTGCAACGGTACACCGATGGATAAACAACGCCAGTTCCTGGATCTGACTGGGGATTTTATTGCCAGTCTGGATAAGGATTATCGCATTGAGTTCATGAACCGCTCGGGGCGACGTACATTGGGTGTCGCTCTGGATCATGATTTCCACACCGACCCCATGTATGTGCATGATTTCCACGACGAGGAAAATCTGCGCCTGCTACGTGAAGAAATTTTTCCCCAGGTTATATCCACAGGGGCCTGGACAGGCGCGATCCAGTTTCGTGCACTTGATGGACGTGCAATCCCTTTCAGACTCCGTGTGTTGGCGCATCTGGATGAACAGGGGTGTGTGACCGGCCTTACCGGTATTGGTCAGGATCTTCGTCTGCAGCAGGCCTTGCAAACACAGGAAGCGATGGCAGACCGTATTCTGGATAGCACCATCGAAGGCATCATGGTCACGGATGCAGATGCGCGTATTCAGCGTATCAACCCGGCCTTTACCCAGATTACGGGTTACTCGCTCGGTGAAATCCGTGGACTCACCCCTCGCTTCCTGCGTTCCAATCATCATGATCAGGCTTTTTATGACCTGATGAATGCTGCGCTAAGGGAGCATGGGCAGTGGCAGGGGGAGGTCTGGAACCGTCGCAAGTCGGGTGAAGTCTATCTGCAGTGGATGTCGATCAGTGCCTTGCGAGGGCAGGATGAGCAGGTCACGCATTACGTTTCGGTGTTACATGATTTGACCGAAATGCGGGCCAAAGAGGCTGAAATCGAGCAGCTGGCCTTTACCGATCCGCTAACGGGGGTCGGCAACCGTCACAAGCTGATTCAAACCCTGCATCAGCAGCTGGGCTGCAATGTCGATGAGCTGACGCCACTTGCGCTGATGTGCGTGGATTTGGGACAGCTGTCACCGATCAATGATCGCTTCGGTATGCGTGGCGGGGATCAATTGATTCGATGCCTCAGTCAGCGTTTGCGGGAGCTGACCAGCAATTCCTTGCAGCTGTATCGTCTCACGGGTGATGAGTTTGTGATTCTGCAGCTGAACTCCTGCGATTTGACCGATATCGCCCGTCAGGCGGTGCGCTGTATTCAGCTGCTGCAGCAGCCGGTTTCACTGGAGGGTGAAGTTATTCGCCTCAGCCCCTCGGCAGGCATTGCGCTGGCACCGAAGGATGCCGAGGATGCCGATACTCTGCTGGCCTCGGCTCAAACGGCCATGGCAGCGGCTAAACAGTCCGGTCGTGATGGTTTTCGTTTCTATGACGAAGCGATCAGCAACGCCATGTGGCGCCGCTTGATGCTGGAGCAACAGCTTATGCTGGCGACTCAGCCGGAGGCTGATCTGGGTCTGGAACTGTATCTGCAGCCCAAGGTGTCCTTACCGAGTGGTGAAGTCACGGGGGCAGAGGTCTTGCTGCGCTGGAATCATCCCGAGAAGGGGCTGATCTCGCCCGTCGACTTTATCCCGCTGGCCGAAGAAAGCCGCTTGATCGTGGCGTTGGATCGATGGGTATTTGTGCGCAGTTGCAAACTGCTGCAGGAAACGGCTCGGTCAGGACTGAAGCTGCCATGCATCAGTATCAACCTTTCGGCCAAGCAGCTGCAGGAACCGGATCTGGTCAGTTGGTGCCTGAAAACCGTGCAGCATTATGAGCTGGATCCCAGTTGTATTGAACTCGAAATTACCGAGACCGCCTTTATCAATTTGGCGGACTGCGTGCTTGAGCGTTTGCAGGGTCTGCGTGAGGCGGGTTTCAGCCTGGCGCTGGATGACTTCGGTACAGGTTACTCCAGCCTGACCTACCTGCGCCGCTTGCCGCTGGATGTGGTCAAAATTGATCGCAGCTTTGTTGCTGATCTTTGCCAGGATGAACGTGCTACAACCCTGTTACAAGGAGTGATGCAGCTGTTGGAAAAGCTGGATTTTTCCGTTGTGGCAGAAGGGATCGAGACTGAGGAGCAGGCCTCTCTACTGCATAATATTGGCTGCCGTATGGCGCAGGGGTTTCTGTTTTACCAGCCAATGCCTGCGGCTGAGTTTGTGGCGCTATATGAAGAGAAATAACAAGCCTCGGATGAGCCTGAGCGCGACTGAAACGGTTGCCTGAATATGGTAATTCCTGTTCCCTGACTATTATCCTAGGGCGTCTCAAGGATCGTTCGAGTGAGGAAATGGCAGTAATCTGCAGATATATCCAGCGCTACCTGGAATGTTGTGAGATGCGCAAAGCCAAACTGGCTTTGTCCGAGCTGGTTTATTGCACCAGAACGATGCGTACCCATACCCCCACACAAGGGAGGAAGGCCATGAATAAAAAAGTACTGATGATCACAGCGGTTCTCCTTTTCCCGTTGTCAGCGGCCCATGCCGAGATCACCGTATCTGGTGACAATATCGAGATCAGTAAGGATTGCATCAAGCTGGAAAGCGAAAATGTGACGGTTAAAACCGATGACTGTCGGTCAGATAAATTTGACAAGAAAGAACATGAGAATCGCAGTGTCCATGGTGACAATAACCCCGGTAAGGGGCACGACAAGGACAAACCGAAAAAGGATAAATAGCAGGATAGGGCAGTGGGCTTTTAGCCGAAGGGATGATTAGCCCGTTGCTACCAATCAAGAGCTGAGCTAGATGAGTGAGGTTGGCTCATACCTCTTTGCTTTAAAAACGAAAAAGCCGATCTCTTTCGAAATCGGCTTTCTCTGAATTTGGTAGCGGCGGCTGGATTTGCACCAACGACCTTCGCCCGGGGTTATCAAGGGCTGAGCCCGACGAGCTGCCAGTTCGTATCCCGTTGTTCTAAAAGCGAAAAAGCCGATCTCTTTCGAAATCGGCTTTCTCTGAATTTGGTAGCGGGGGCTGGATTTGAACCAACGACCTTCGGGTTATGAGAATGAAGTCGCTAAGATGCATTGTCAGTCTTAGATCACATAAAGTGCCATATAATCAGTACATTATGATGGTTTTGTTAGATTTTGGCTAGCTGTGTATGACACTTTTTGTCACTTATCGACAGTTGATACTGTCACAAGGATAAAATCATTTTTTACACATAAAATGACCTTCGGTGAGCGAATCTGAGACAGGCTTGGAGGGGGGCAGTGGTTCTGAGCTAGTCAAGCAGGCCAACAGGCAGTTAGATGGCCAGGGAGGGACGGCCTTTGCAATGCGCTTACAGCTGTATCAATGTACCTTTTAGGTGTGTGGCGGATCGTATGACGATTAATGAAGAGCTTATATACAAGAGGAGCAACAACTATCTGATCAATCCTCGATAGTATTTTAACCACCCGCTGCTTGTGCAGATAAGCCTGAATAATGGTTGCTATGCGGTTTGCTGCGCGTTGCAATGACAGTCTGGTCTATCTGCAGCCGGAAGAAACGTCGCTATGGGCGTACTCATGTCCGACAACGCCCTCAGTGAGATAACCGATAACCCTGAAGAAGTGTCGGAGCTGAAAACTCGATCTGATCTGATGGTACGCAGTTCATGCCATTGTAGAGGAAAGAGCTTGGTCAGGGTGGAAGCGTGTGATCAGCGCATTGTGCTCAAGATGGGTTCGCTGAGCGGTCACTGTTTAATTCTCCCCCTGACTACTAACATCAATAGTAAATATAACTGAACGGTTATTTTATGCCCGTAATACGCTAATAGGTTACATCTATAACCGATCGGTTATATTTTTTGTAAAGGCTCTAGTGTCCGGTATACTATAACCGTACGGTTATTTTAGAGGGTTTTATGAAGCTTCAAATAGAGAGCGTGGAGGACATCGGAACACTTGTTCGGTTTACACGTAAAGCCCAAGGGCTTCGTCAGGACGATCTGGGAGCAATGGCTGGGTGCAGTCACAAGTACGTGGTGGATGTCGAAAAGGGCAAGGCTACTATCCAGGCTGGGCTTTTGCTGAAATTACTGGAAGAGCTGGGCATTGAGGTAACCGTTGATTTACCCGGTGATGCGTCCGATCTACTCAAGAATACGCTGCTTTCTCAAGATACAAGTATTGCCGACCATAGGCGTGCAAAATGGCTATCTCAGATCGCACGTTAGTGGTGTGGTCGAACCACACCAGGGTCGGCACACTTCGGGAGCATAACAACCTCAGGGCCTTTGACTACGATCCAGAGTGGACGTTGTTCGACTTGTGCCCAATGCTGCCGTGTTCAGCAGGCAGCATTGAGGATGGATCGAGTAAGAGGCCAATCCAGTGGTTCTTCGATAATTTGCTCCCTGAAGAGGGCGCACGGGCGCTGCTGGCGGTTGATGCACAGATTAATGAGTCTGATGGCTTGTTTGTACCGAGTTGGTTTTAGATCTGAGTGACATACCTGGGTGCGTTGAGCAATACGAAGTAGTGACCAGCAGATCCTGTCAGTTCACGATGACTCAGCTCCGAATTCTAAGTTTGGCTGCCTGAGCGAGGCGGTGAAAGCTGGCTGTTGGTTCGGGAGATCACGAAGGTTTGCGGCTAGGCTTGAACGCAGAAGGGGCCTCTGCCGCGTGTTCTGAAATGGTTTGATTAGCCTGGTGTTGCTCTTTCAGGGTCGCCAGTGTCGAGAAAAAACAACCTTCACACAGGTGAATCTCGTATTGCTCACCATCATGGTTTGAGCCGTACCCCCAGTCGGCCTGCAGCGTGGCAAACTCAGGTGTAAATCCGTTCCCCTTTGTGGTGCTACCACCGCAGAGATCGCAGACAACATCGCTGACAGCTTCAATGGTTTGCGGGGTCATGACTTTCATAGTTGTTCTCCAGATGTATGCAGGTTGTGACCAGAACTCATTCGTTCAGGCTGCGCCGAATGCACGAGAACATGTATGAATCCCTGCATACTACAAGTGAAACTAATACCTACACCTAGTGTAGTATCTGGTGATTCAAATTGGCCATCTGAATGAGTTGCATCGAATTTATTAGTCTCGGGTTGTGTGCTTGACTATAAGGCCTCCCAGCAAGATCCCAAGCTCAAAAAGCATCCACATAGGAACAGCCAGAAGGCTTTGTGAGATGATGTCTGGTGGTGTCATCAACATACCCAGTACGAAGCAGCCAACAATTACATACGCCCGCTTTGAAGTGAGTTCTTCTACGCTTACTACTCGTGACCAGAGTAGCAGTAGGGTGGCGACTGGAATTTCAAATACGATACCGAATGCAAAGAAAAGCTTGATAACAAAATTCAGGTAGCTACTTATATCAGTCATCACCGCAATATTTTCTGGTCCGACACTGGTGAAAAAATCGAAGATGAGAGGAAATACGACAAAGTAAGCAAAGGATATGCCCAAATAGAACAGAAATATACTGGATAGCAGTAGAGGGATAGCTAACCTCTTCTCATGCAAATACAGGCCTGGTGCTATAAAGCTCCAGGCTTGGTGCAGCAAAAATGGCATTGCTAAGAAAGCGGAGAGAACCAATGTTAGCTTGAACGGTGCGAAAAAAGGGGAGGTAACATCAGTTGCTATCATGCTGGTACCCTCCGGCAATAGCGTGCTTAGAGGAGCTGACAGCCAAGTATAGAGTTCATTAGCGAAGTAGAAAAGGCAGAGAAAAATAATCAGCACTGCCATGAAGCAGCGTAGCAGGCGTTGACGTAACTCTATAAGGTGCGTCGCAACGCTCTGTTCTTTATCTATATATTTGCTCATCACGTTTCACCATTGTCAGTACATCCTATAGAGCCATGTGGGTCTGAAAGACGCTTCGAAGTCTTGTTCGGCTGATAATTTTCTGCAGCTGGTTGCTGTTGAAGAACATGATTGACCTCTCCCATTTCTTTTTTTGGGGCTCTCCTATCAGTGGCTGTAGTCCTTCGTGGTTCTTCAGCTCTCAATTCGTCACGAATTTCGGACTGAATTGAGGAGAATGAACGCCTGACTCTACCTAGCAAAAGGCCGCAGGTACGAGCTGCATGGGGCAGGCGTTCGGGGCCGAGAACAAGCAACGCTACTACGCCGATAACAAGTAGTTCTAAGAAGCCGATATCAAACATCGAAGGCGCTCTTACCTATTAGCACTGAGATCGGTTTTGTGATTAGCCGCATGGTGATTACTGAACTCATTGCTCTGCTCCGAAGACAGCTTCTTTGCGCTAGCATCGAACTGGGCTTCAGAGGGTTCTTCATCGACAGCTTTTTTGAAGCTCTTCAACGCGCCACCAAGGTCGCCACCAAGGTGGCGCAGTTTCTTGGTTCCAAACAGCAAAATGATGATGGCCAAGACTATCAGTAGCTGCCAAACACTAATTCCACCAAGCATGATATTCTCCTAACTCATTGTTTTTATGGTTTTAATCGCATTTTGGATTGTCAAGCATGTGATTAGGCACTGCCTCCATCTGATTTCTGAAGATGGCTTCATCTTTCAGTAACCATTGGGCTTGCACTCAGTGCAGAAGCACTATAACATCTCTTTTCGTTACTAACTAGTTAGTTACATAAATCTTGGTGCAAGATGCCAAGAAAGGCTCCCTAAAGAAACAGAAACTAAAATGGGAAATAACCGTGAAAAACAATCTTAATAAGAAGCACGGCTACTTGCTCGCTGGTTTGATTTCGAGCCTCATGGCTTCGAACATGACAATGGCTGCAATCGATGTTACTGACAAGAGTACTCTAGGTTTCGAAGGTTATATTCGAACAGGGCTTGGTGTTTCTAAAGATGGTGAAGGTTTGGTTGAGTTTACAGCGCCAGGTGCTGGGTCCAACTACCGACTTGGCAATGAGGCTGATACCAATCTTGAAATGGCATTCAATTACCGACAATTTTTCGATGCATCGAAGGATCCATCTGATCCATCTGTTCAGGCTTATCTGATGTTGGATGGATATACGGTTCACGACAGCGGAATTGATATCACCCTTGATCATGTAGCTCAGGCATACATTAGTTTCGATAATTTTGTAGGTGATGGAACTAAGGTTTGGGTTGGTCGTCGGTATTATGATCGACAAATCACTTATATGACTGACCATTTCTGGCTTAATACTGCTCAGAATAGCCAGGCTGGTGCAGGTATTGAGAATCTGAAGTTTGCTGGTGGCGATTTCAGTGCAGCTTTGATCCACGGTGAGGATAACCGGGATGGTTACGCAGTGGATTCCATGGGGTTGGACTTCCGGCTGAAAAACCTGGCGGTCAATGATGGTGGGTCTCTAAATTTGTGGGCATATTATAATGTGCGCCCTGAGGACGAGATCGCGGGCCTGGATAGTGAGTCAGGCTATGGTTTTGGTGTCTGGCATACCCAGAGCCTGTTTGATGGCAAAGGCTCAAATACAGTCCGGGCCCTCTATCGCGAGGGTACAGCTGTTCCTCAGCATGCATTTACACCCAACCCGCTAATGAATAACGGTACAACTGAAGATATTGATACTTTTGAGTTGGCTACTGACTTGGTTTTTTCTGCATCTGAAGATGTGGATGTTGGCTTTACAGCGCTCTATCGTGAAACCGATGAGACGACACTTGGCAATACCGTTTCAACCAAGTGGTACAGTGTTGGTGTAAGGCCCCAGATTGCTGTGACCGATCATCTGAGCTGGGTTTTTGACCTCGGGTATGACCGAGTAGATAACGGTATTACCGATGCTGGGGTTACAAAAACTGCTGCCGCATTCCAGATTGGTGCGGGCAAGGGGTATTGGGCCAGGCCGGTAGTGCGTTTCTTTGGAACATATGCATTCTGGGATGATGAGTTTAAAGGTCAAGTCGGCGGCGACACTTATGCCGACGATACCGATGGCTGGACTGCAGGTATCCAGGCCGAGTGGTGGTGGTAACACCAAATAGAGCGTTGTGACTTGTGAGATCTTTGTTGGTAAATTTTTCCCCTTCAATGCATATAGCTGACGAAATTTCGTGAGCTCGTAATGCTCTATAGTCGAGGTGCTGCCTTTCAGGGCTGAAGGGCAGCACCTTGGCTCCCCTGTTGTATCTATCTCTTTATTCCTCGATTTTTTGTTTGAACTCGGCTTTAAGGGTCTATGACTTTGAAGTCTGTCTCCGTGCGTCTTATCTGTCGCATATGATTGCGGGAGGTAGTTCCTTGTGTGTTCGGGTATTGGTTTACCTTGTGTAGAGACCGGTGAGTGATGGCTAGTCTCGGTGAAGAATAATTCTGGTTGACAAAGTAACTAACTGGTTAGTAATCTTTCGTTATTGGCATTACCGTTAGTAGTTAGCTATGCGGTTTAGATCGAATTTCGGAGATGTAATATGAAGATCAAGCAGTTGAGCGTAGAGGAAGCGGTAGCGCGAGTCCCCGATGGCGCGACATTGGCTCTGACAGGTTCTGGTGGAGGTTTGATGGAGCCTGATCTGGTGCTTGATGCTCTAGGAGATCGGTACCGTAAGACGGGCCACCCCTGTGGTCTGACAATTGTCCATGCTTTAGGTATTGGAAATGGCAAGGGTGGCGGCCTTGGTCACTTCGCTCAACCAGGAATGGTAAAGCGAGTAATTGGGGGGCACTGGTCTTGGGCTCCTGAGCTGCAACGCATGGCAAAGGATGGTGAGATTGAAGCCTACACGTTGCCAGCAGGTGTTATTTCGACTCTTTTGCGTGAGGTTGGGGCGGGTCGTCCAGGTGTTATCACGCCTATTGGGTTGGGGACTTTTGCTGACCCTGAAAATGGTGGAGGAAAGTGCAGCCCGACAGCATCAGAGGATATCGTAGAGCGTATCGAGCTTGATGGTCGCCCTTACCTTCGATATAAGCCGATTAAGATTGATGTAGGCATATTGCGCGGCTCTCGTGCCGATCTTCATGGGAATATTTCGACTGCAGATGAACCCGCTGATATGGACGCCTATGCTGTGGCGCTTGCTGCACACAACAGCGGTGGTTTTGTTATTGCACAGGTTAAAGGTATTCAGGAAGAACCCTTTGTACCAGCGCGTCAAGTAACAGTGCCGGGCGTGATGGTGGATGTATTGGTACATCATCCGGAACAGCATCAAAGTTATGCTGGTGAATACGATCCAGCTCTTTCTGGACAAGCTCTCCCTTCTAGTCGATCGGGCTGTAAGGAAGGACCGCAAGGCGTCCGTCGTATCATTGCAGGTTTGGCTGCTCGTGAGCTCCGTGCAGGAATGACGGTTAATTATGGTTTTGGTATCCCTGGTGGTATTTCGGCAGTGAGTGATCCTCAGGTTGTCAGTAACTGTTGGGAAATGGTCGAACAGGGAATTCACAATGGTGAGCTTCTCGATGGAGCCCTGTTTGGAGCAGCACGCTTTCCGGAAGCGATCGTGAGCTCATTGGAACAGTTCGACTTCTTTGCTGGTGGTGGCCTCGATATCGCTTTTCTTGGAATGGGGGAGATGGACGCGCAAGGTAATGTGAATGTTTCTCAATTGGGGGCATCTGTTGTAGGTCCTGGCGGATTTGTAGAGATTACTCAGGGGGCGCGTAAAGTTGTGTTCTGTGGCACGTTCGAGGCCAAGGGTTTGAGCGTTGCTGTCAAAAATGGAGCGCTTGAATTTATCTCCATGGGGGAAATTCCGAAGCTGGTTAAGCAGGTGCGGCATGTTACTTTTAGCGGTGCTGAAGCGGTTCGTCGTGGGCAAGAAGTGCTCTACGTGACTGAACGAGCGGTTTTTCGCTTAACGGCAGATGGCGTCGAACTGGTCGCCGTTGCCAAAGGGGTGGATGCTCAGCGAGACGTTATCGAGCGTATGGAGTTTCAGCCAGTGGTTGGAAACCTGGAAGAGATCGTGATCAGGGGAGAGTAGTCTCTCCCATTTAGTCGGGGCCTAGTGTTCGAAGGATGGTTTCAATATTGAATTGAATGCGTGCCTCCAGGGCCTGCGGGTCCATAAGATCACGACCATAGATGATGGAGCCGGTGAAGCGGTTGGTCAGGTAGTAATAGCCAATTGCAGCAATAGTAATATTGAGTTGTACGGGGTCGATACCGGCCCTGAAGACTCCTTCCTGTACGCCTCTATCAAGAATGAGGCTAACAGTATTGACCATGCTGCTATGTGCCTCTTGGATTACCTCTGAACTTTTCAGATGTTTGGCACGATGCAAGTTCTCGCTGTTGACCAGAGTCAGAAACTCAGGATGTTTTAAGTAGTAGTTCCAAGTGAAACGTACCAGGGTTTCAATCGCGTCACGAGGTGGTAGCTGCTCCAGGTTCAGCTTCTGCTCTGCTGCGCGGATATCTAGGTAGGCGTCTTCGATGACTCTCTGAAAGAGCTGTTCTTTATTACCGAAGTAGTGGTAAATCATGCGCTTGTTCGATTTCGCGCGCTCGGCAACTTCGTCAATGCGAGCTCCGCCTAGTCCCTTCTTTGCGAATTCTTTTTTTGCAGCATCAAGAATGCGTTTTTGTGTTGCCTCTGGGTCCCTGATTCTTGCTTTCTCAGGTGTAGTATCCATCTTCATGACCGTGATTCTATGTTTGCAATTGGCTGTCTTGGGCTTGCTTTTACCTGTCTAGTATTGGTTTTGCAAGTGTGTTGGCGCCTCGCGGGATTTCTGACTGGCTCACATCGCTAGTTGTCGAAACCTAAAAAAAGGTGCTAGTATACTAACTAGTTGGTTACTTATGGTGGTTGCGTGATTACATTCAATGTCGTGAATGATACTGCCCGACTCGTTCTAAAGCGTGCTGATCGTTGTAACGCTTTGACGGCATCTATGCTGGAGGAGCTTAAAGGGGCGCTTCGTCAAATTGAAAGCAACCATGACATTCGCGTGGTTTTGATTACCGCAGAGGGTGAGCGCTTTTTCTCATCCGGTGCTGATGTTAATGACTGGGGAAGGTTAAGTCCTCATCAAATGGGCCTTGAGTGGATTAGGCAGGGCAATCGAATTTTTCAGCGCCTTTCCGAGCTTCCGGTTCCTGTAATTTGTGGTTTACAAGGTCTCGTGTTGGGCGGAGGCGCCGAACTGGCACTAGCAGCTGATTTTTGTATCGCATCTGAAGATGTTGAGCTCGGATTTCCAGAAACAGGTATTGGGGCTATTCCTGGTTGGATGGGCTGTGCTCGCTTGGTTCAAAGCGTTGGTGTAGCACGAGCTCGTAGTCTGGTTTTGTCCGGTGATCTTATTGATGCCAAGAGTTTGAAAGGATGTGGCCTGGTTTACGAGGTTGTTCCGGTATCAAAGTTGGATCAGGCGATGGAAGCTTTGGCTGAAAGGCTTTGTCAGCGCTCAAGGACAGCTATAGCCGCTGCCAAACAGGTATTTGATGCAATCAGTGAAACTACAAAATTTGCGCCAGTGCACGAGCTGGCCGCATCTGTTTGTCGAGGATCTGTCGATGGGCAGGAAGGCGTCAATGCATTCCGCGAAAAGCGTGCCCCAAGATTTGAATAACAACAAAACGGAGAACGCCGTTATGAGTTTTAACTTTGTTCCGGTCAATATGTCGGATTCGAGACTACCCAAGACCGCTAAGCGCTATCAGATGTTTATCGATGGCAAGTGGACAGATGGGAGTGCTGAAAGTACTTTCGTTCGGAATAGTCCTGCCCACGGGATCCCGGTCAGTGAATATCCTCGAGGTGGTGAAGTCGATGTGAATGCTGCCGTCTCAGCGGCACGCCATGCATTTGACGCCGGTGTCTGGTCGCGTATCAGTGGCGCTGAACGTGCGGAGGTATTGTTGAAGGCCGCCGCACTTATTCGAGAAAATGCAGAGCAGTTGGCGCTGGTTGAAACGCTTGAGACCGGTAAGCCAATTCAGCAGTCTCGTGGAGAAATTCTTGGCGCAGCTGGCTGTTGGGAATATGCGGCGGGGATGGCACGTGCGATTCATGGTGAGAGTTTTAATAACTTGGGCGAGTCGATGTTTGGGCTTGTTACCCGAGAGCCTGTGGGCGTAGTTGGTGTAATCACCCCGTGGAATTTTCCATTCTTTATCGCATCTGAGCGTTATCCCTTCGTTCTAGCTTCGGGTTGCACCTTGGTAGCCAAGGCAGCAGAGATTACCTCAGGGACAACCTTGATGCTTGCGGGCCTACTCAAGGAAGCTGGCCTGCCGGATGGGGTTTTCAATGTTGTAACTGGCCCGGGTTCGGTAATTGGTAAGGCGCTAACCGAGCATCATGACGTTAATATGGTGTCGTTCACCGGTTCGACAACTGTCGGTCAGTCCACCATCGCTGCTTCTGCCAAAAATATTAAAAAACTGGGTTTGGAACTGGGCGGAAAGAATCCACAGGTTGTTTTCGCAGATGCCGACATTGATGCTGCGATCGACGGTACTTTGTTCGGGCTGCTGTTCAATAGTGGTCAGTGCTGTGTAAGTGGTAGTCGACTTATCGTTGAACGTTCAATTCATGCCGAGTTCTGTGAACGTTTGCTTGAACGAGCAGCGAAGGTGAAAATTGGCGATCCTCTCAACGAGGAAACCCAGGTTGGGGCAATCATTGATGAGCGTCAGTTCACAACCATCATGCGCTACATTGGCCAAGGCCAGAATGAAGGTGCCAAGTTGGTTACTGGCGGCGATGTGTTGGGGGATAGGCCGGGACTATTCATCCAGCCGACTGTCTTCGATAAGGTCGATTCTGGAATGTCGATCTTCAGGGAAGAGATTTTCGGTCCGGTACTCTGTATAACGTCGTTCGACACTTATGAGGAAGCCATTAGCATTGCCAACGATTCTTGCTTTGGCCTGGCTGCAAGTATCTGGACATCCAATCTGGATAATGCCATTCGAGGGTTCCGCGACCTGAAGGCTGGTCGCCTTTGGGTAAATACTACCATTAGTGGTGGGCCTGAGCTTCCGGTTGGAGGTTTCAAAGAGTCAGGTTATGGTCGTGAGACGGGCTCCTATGGTCTCGAGGAGTACACTGAAGTGAAATCGGTGCATGTGCATCTTGGTAAGCGCCACAAGTGGCTCGTAGAGTGACGAGTGCGTTACGGAGGTTAGTATGTACGACTATATCATAGTTGGCGGCGGTTCATCTGGTTGTGTATTGGCTTCTCGGCTAAGCGAGATGACAGACGCTAAAGTATTGCTACTTGAAGCGGGACCGAGAGATCGAAACCCCTATATCCATATACCTGTTGGTTTCTTCAAGATGACGGGAGGCCCGCTTACATGGGGGCTTACAACCGCACCTCAGCGCCATGTAAATAACCGGGAAATCCCGTTTGCACAAGCGCGTGTTATCGGAGGAGGGGGATCCATCAATGCTGAAGTCTTCACTCGTGGGGCTCGTGAGGATTATGACCGTTGGGCGGAAGCCGAGGGGTGTTCAGGCTGGACTTATGATGAGGTAATGCCTTATTTCAAAAAGTCTGAGGATAACGACACCCTTGCTGATGGCTATCATGGTGTTGGAGGGCCGCTTGGTGTCTCCAATCCAATTAGCCCAAATCGTATGAGCAAGGTTTTTGTGCAGGCTTGCCAGCAAGCGGGGTTGCCTTACAACCCTGACTTCAACGGGAAAAAACAGGATGGTTGTGGTCTATATCAGACCACAACACGTGGTGCGAAACGCTGCTCAGCCGCTGTTGGCTACCTTAATGATGCACGTCAGCGACGAAATCTTGATATTTGGGATGGCTGTGTATCGACACGTATCTTGATTGAGAATGGCCGTGCGGTTGGCGTGGAATTCCAGCGCAAAGGCAAGGTTGAGCAGGTTCGGGCTTCCCAGGAAGTGATCGTGGCATCTGGTGCTATTGGTTCTCCTAAACTTCTGATGCTATCTGGTGTTGGGCCTGCTGACCATCTGCGCTCCCTGGGAATTGATGTGCATGCTGACTTGGCGGGTGTCGGGCAAAACTTGCAGGACCACTTTGGTACAGATGTTATATATGAACTGAATGGGCAATACAGCTTCGATAAATATGCCAAGCCTCACTGGATGCTATGGGCTGGGCTTGAATACCTGCTGTTCAAAAAGGGCCCGGTTGCATCGAATATCGTTGAGGGCGGCGCCTTCTGGTATGCGGACAAATCGTCGGATACGGTTGATACTCAATTCCACTTCTTGTCGGGTGCTGGCGTTGAAGAGGGCATACCGGATGTGCAGTCCGGCGCAGGTGTCACAATGAACAGTTATTTTCTCCGGCCTCGCAGTCGTGGGGCTGTGAGCTTGAATAGCGCTGACCCGTCAGACTCGCCTATTGTTGACCCTAATTATTTAGCTGACCCTTATGACTTACGTATGTCGGTAGAGGGGGTAAAACAGATGCGTGAAATTATGGCTCAGAGCGCATTCAGCAAGTATATCCGGGGTGAGCATATGCCAGGAGGGCACGTCCGAACTGACAAGGATTATGAGAACTATATCCGGCAGTATGGGCGTACATGTTATCACCCGGTTGGTACCTGCAAGATGGGTTTGGACGATATGTCTGTTGTCGACCCTGAGCTCAGGGTGAGAGGGGTGGAAGGGCTACGGGTTGTGGATTCCTCAGTAATGCCAAGCTTGGTCAGCTCAAACACCAATGCTCCAACCATCATGATTGCTGAGAAAGCGAGCGACCTCATACGTAGCTCTTTCTAGTTGCTAATTGTCATGCCCTGTTCTACGTAAGACTACCAGTCTTGTGTTATAGCCCGAGTACTATTGTACCGGGCTTTTTTTGGCCCTCATTTAAGCTTTGTATATAGGGGAAAAATTCTCAAATTACCTGCTATAAGACCATTTTGTATTCATTCAATGGACTGTTGCTAGATAAATAGCATGCTGCTACTATACTAACTAGTTAGTTACAAATAGTGTTTAAAAGCATGATATCAATCTATTCTGGGAAGTGACTATGAAGGTACTAGTCTCCGTAAAACGAGTCATCGACTACAACGTCAAGGTGCGCGTCAAGTCGGACAACACCGACGTGGATCTGGCCAACGTCAAAATGGCCCTGAACCCCTTCTGTGAAATCGCCGTGGAAGAGGCCGTACGCCTGAGGGAAGCGGATACCGCCTCTGAAGTGGTGGTCGTTTCCATCGGTCCTAAGGCTTGCCAGGAGCAGATCCGTACCGCACTGGCGCTGGGCGCCGACCGTGGTATCCAGATCGAGACCGACGAAATGCCGGAGTCTCTCACCGTGGCCAAGCTGCTGGCCAAGGTGGTTGAGGAAGAGAAGCCGGAGCTGGTCATCCTGGGTAAACAGTCCATCGATTCCGACAACAACCAGACCGGCCAGATGCTGGGTGCGCTGCTCGATATGCCGCAGGGTACCTTCGCCTCCGAGGTCAAGGTTGCAGACGGCAAGGCCAGCGTGACCCGTGAAGTCGATGGCGGCCTGCAGACCGTTGCGCTGAACCTGCCGGCGATCGTCACTACCGATCTGCGTCTGAACGAGCCGCGTTATGCCTCTCTGCCGAATATCATGAAGGCGAAGAAGAAGCCGCTGGACGTGAAAACGCCGGCTGACCTGGGCGTCGAGCTGAAGGCTCACACCCGTCTGTTGAAAGTGACGCCGCCGGCCGAGCGCCAGGCGGGCATCCGCATCAGCAGCGTGGATGAGCTGGTCGACAAACTGAAAAACGAAGCCAAAGTCGTATAAGGGGGTGATCTGATGGCTATTCTGGTAATTGCAGAACATGACAACAGCACCCTGAAGGGTGCAACTCTGAACGCCGTTACTGCGGCTTCCCAGATCGGCGGTGAACTGCACCTGCTGGTGGCGGGCGAAGGTTGCGGTGCCGTGGCCGATGCCGCTGCACAGGTTGCCGGTGTCAGCAAGGTGCTGGTGGCAGACAATGCGGCTTACGGACACCAGCTGGCCGAGAACCTGTCCAAGCTGGTAGCTGATTTGGCTAAAGAGCAGGGCAAGGACTACAGCCATGTGATCGCACCGGCGACCACCACCGGCAAGAACGTGATGCCGCGCGTCGCAGCTCTGCTGGATGTGGCACAGTTGTCCGACATTACTGCCGTTGAGTCCGAAAACACCTTCCAGCGTCCGATCTACGCCGGTAACGCCATCGCGACCGTCGAGTCGCTGGACCCGATCAAGGTGATTACTGTACGCGGTACCGCTTTCGACGCCGCCGCCGAAACCGGTGGCAGTGCCAGCGTGGAAGCCGTGGCTGCTGTCCATGATTCAGGTACCTCTGACTTCGTCGTTGAAGAGATGGCGCAGTCCGACCGTCCAGAACTGACCGCGGCCAAGGTCGTCGTATCCGGTGGTCGTGGCATGGGCAACGGCGAAAATTTCGCCATTCTGGAAAAACTGGCCGACAAGCTGGGTGCTGCCGTGGGTGCATCCCGTGCCGCTGTCGATGCCGGCTTTGTGCCCAACGACATGCAGGTCGGTCAGACCGGCAAGATCGTGGCGCCAGAATTGTATATCGCTGTGGGCATCTCCGGCGCCATCCAACACCTGGCGGGCATGAAGGAATCCAAGATCATCGTCGCGATCAACAAGGATGAGGAAGCACCGATCTTCCAGGTGGCGGACTACGGTCTGGTCGCCGACCTGTTCGAGGCAGTGCCAGAACTACAGGAAAAACTGTAGCAATTATCTGTTTTGAAATTACAGGTATAGCACTGTGAAATTCTCCACTGGGGAATAAGTGAAGACGGCTCTTTACCCTAGGTTTCCCTAGGGTTTTTTTTACTTGAGGGGAGGTCATCAAAGATGGATCGAGAAGCGATGGAATTCGATGTGGTTATCATCGGAGCAGGCCCTGCGGGCCTGTCCACCGCCTGCCGTTTAATGCAGCAGGCACAGGAAAACGAACAGGAACTGACCGTCTGTGTGGTCGAAAAGGGCTCTGAAGTCGGTGCTCATATTCTGTCCGGCGCGGTGGTTGAGACCCGTGCCCTGGATGAGCTGTTCCCGAACTGGAAAGAGCAGGGTGCACCGCTGAATACGGCGGTGACCGAAGACGAAGTCTATCTGCTGAAAAATGAGCAGCAGGGTACCAGGGTGCCCAACGCGTTCGTGCCCAAAACCATGCACAACCAGGGTAACTACATTGTCAGCCTGGGTAACCTGTGCCGCTGGCTGGCGGAGCAGGCGGAAGCGCTGGGCGTTGAAGTCTTTCCCGGTTTTGCCGCCTCCGAAGTGCTGTTCAACGGGGATGGCAGTGTCAAAGGCATCGCCACCGGCGATATGGGTGTCACCGCCGAAGGCGAGCAGGGTCCCAACTACATGCCGGGGATGGAGCTGCACGCCAAGTACACCATCTTCTCTGAAGGCTGCCGTGGCCATCTGGGCAAGCAGCTGATCAACAAGTTTAGTCTGTACAAGGGCGCTGATGCCCAGCATTACGGCCTGGGCATCAAGGAGCTGTGGGATATTCCGGCGGAACAGCACCAGCCCGGTCTGGTGGTGCACGGTTCCGGCTGGCCGCTGGATAAGGAAACCAGTGGTGGCTTCTTCCTCTACCACACCGATAATAATCAGGTGGTCGTTGGTTTGATTATCGACCTGAACTACAAGAACCCGCATCTGAGTCCGTTCGACGAGTTCCAGCGTCTCAAACATCACCCGGTACTGGCGCGTCATCTTAAGGGCGGCAAGCGTGTGTCCTATGGTGCCCGTGCGATTACAAAGGGCGGCTACAACTCCCTGCCGAAGATGACCTTCCCGGGCGGTCTACTGCTTGGCTGTGATGCCGGCACCCTGAACTTCAGCAAGATCAAGGGCACGCACACGGCCATGAAATCGGGCCTGATTGCAGCTGAAGCGATCTTCGAAGCACTGAAACAGAACGATGAGGGCGGCCAGGAACTGGAGCGCTTTAACGCGCTGTTCAAGGAGTCCTGGCTGTATGACGAGCTGTATCGCTCACGCAACTTCGGCCCGGCGATGCACAAGTTCGGTCAGTTGGCGGGTGGTGCCTTCAACTACATCGACCAGAACTGGTTTGGCGGTCGTATTCCGGTGACCCTGCATGACAACCATCCGGATCATGCCCAGCTGGTACCGGCGGATCACTATGAGCCGATCAAGTATCCTAAGCCGGATGGTGAACTGAGTTTCGACAAGCTGTCGTCAGTGTTCCTGTCCAACACCAACCACGAAGAAAATCAGCCCTGCCACCTGAAACTGGCCGATGCAGATATCCCACTCAAGCAGAATCTGAAGCTGTTTGCAGAGCCGGCGCAGCGTTACTGCCCGGCTGGGGTGTACGAGATCGTCGAGGACGAAAACGGCAAGCGGTTCCTGATCAACGGTCAGAACTGCCTGCACTGCAAGACCTGCGACATCAAGGATCCGGCCCAGAATATCACCTGGGTCACGCCTGAAGGCATGGGCGGGCCCAACTACCCGAACATGTAGGTAGCCGGGTAGGTAGGCGCTACTCGGGCTGCCTCTTTTATATTTTATAATACGTACTCAAAGTAACAGTGGTGACAATGTTTGAAATTGGTAAAACACAGATTCCTGCAGTTGGGTTTGGAACATTTCCGTTAAAATCGAGTCAAGCACAAAATGCTGTGGAGATGGCTTTTGATGTTGGCTATCGGCATATTGATACAGCACAAATGTATGGAAATGAAAAAGATGTAGGCGAAGCTATACGTTTTTCAGGTTTGTCTAGGGAAGACTTTATTATAACTACAAAGATTGATCCATTAAATGTAGTACCTGAGCGTTTTTTGGCATCTGTAGAGCGTAGTCTTAAAGACTTGAGGCTATTCTATGTTGACTATTTGTTGTTGCATTGGCCAATTAATAGTAAAAGTCAAATTCAACCACTCGAGCTTTTGATGGAAGCTAAACGCAGGGGCTACGCCAAACACATTGGAGTGAGTAACTTTACATGCTCGCAGCTGAAGGAAGCTGAGAGCGAGTTCCCGGGACTTATTTCAATCAACCAGATTGAGTTTCATCCATTGCTTGACCAGAGGCTTTTGCAAAATGCTTGTAGTGACTTAGGTATAAGCTTGGGTGGCTATTGCGCTTTAGCCAGAGGGGCCTTTATGAATAATGAAGTTTTAGATTCCATAGCTCATAGTTATGGTAAATCAGTGCCGCAAGTTGCATTGCGTTGGATTATTCAGCAGGGGGTAGCAGCTGTCGCAATGTCTACTAAAGAATCAAATGCTCGGGCCAATTTGGATATTTTCGACTTTGAATTATCAGAGAATGAAATGAATACTATAGGCTTGCTTCGGAAAGCGAATAAGCGTGTTGTTTCTCCACGTGAATTGTCCCCGGTCTGGGATGCCCCAATAGTGAAGATTGAATAGGCAGCGCTCCTGGATCAGAGGTTTGGTTAGGGAATCTTGATCCAGGGGGAATGTTACGAGCACACAAGTCTTAATATAGTATCAATATTGAAATCAAGACGCTCGGCTTGAGCTTCGGGACTCATAAGGTCACGCTGAAATATGATTGATCCAGTGTGGCGATTGGTTTGATAGTAATAACTGATGCTCGCAATAGTAATTACCAGCTGTACTGGGTCTATGTTATCCCTGAAAATTCCAAGCTTTACACCACGGTTTAGAATTTCCTTCATCATGAGAACAAAGCCTTCATGAACTTCTATGATTTTCTGTGCTTTCTTCAAATGACGGGCTCTATGCAGGTTCTCACTGTTGACCAAGGCGAGAAATTCGGGATTTTTGAGGTAGTAGTCCCATGAAAAACGAACCAATGTTTCAATTGCTTCGATAGGCTCTAGTTGCACAATATTAAGTTTTTTTTCAGCACTACGAATGTCTAGATAAGCTTCTTCTATAACTTTTTGGAATAGCTCTTCCTTGTTACCAAAGTAGTGGTAAATCATGCGTTTGTTGGCTTTTGCTCGATCGGCAATTGTATCAACCCTCGCGCCAGCAAGGCCTTTCAATGCAAACTCTTTTTTTGCTGAGTTGAGGATCCGCTTGCGAGTCTCTTCTGGATCTCTTTTTTGTCGGGGGCTGCTTATAGTCATATAGCTAATATTTCACCTTGTCTGGATTGAGGAGTTATGGGAAAGGATTGTGAGAGGTATAAATTATAAATATACAATCTAATTGCATAGATAGTTATAAAAGAGTGCCGGCAAAAAGGATGCCAGCATTCTTTGGATTAGAGAAAAAAGATATTGGTTAAACATGAGTTTGGAAACGTTCCATACAGGTACGCAGTGTCTCAGCAGGAGATTTTTTCCACCAATTCTTACTGGAAAAAATTTCCACCTCTATGAGTCCGTTATAACCAGCCCTTTCAACCGAGTTGCGGATGGTGGGTAATTGGATGACGCCATCTCCCATCATTCCTCTGTCTGTCAAGAGGTCTTCAGTAGGGACCAGCCAGTCAGATACATGGTATGCCAAAAGGCGGCTACCAGCCTGGGTCAGCTGTTTATCTAGATCTGGATCCCACCAAAGGTGGTAGACATCAGCAGCAATGCCGACTGAACCAGGATGTTCAGCATCAATAATGTCGCACCATTCAATAGCTTGAGATAAGCTGCTCAGGCAGCTGCGATCTCCTACATACATCGGATGTAAGGGTTCAAGTGCTATCGGAACCTGAAGCTCTCGTGCTCTGCCGGCTAACTGGATAAGGCTTTCTAATGTCTGCTGCCGGACATCCTCCAAGCTTGGATTTTCATGGGTGATGCTACCGACTACTGCAACAAAACAATCTGCGCCTAGTGTTGCAGCATCTTCCAGAGCTTTAATATTATCCTGGACAGCGGCCAAGCGTTCTTCCTTGGTGGCCGCTGGAAAGTAGCTGCTGCGACAGTAACCAGTTACTTCCAGGCCCGCATCACGAATTAATCGAGCTGCTTTGTCTACACCGAAAGCTTCCACTTCACGTCGCCAAGGCGCTATGCCGCCGATATTATGAGATGCAAGCAAGTCAACGGTTTTGTCCAACTCCGTCTGGTAGCCGAAAGTCGCTGTATTAATCGATAATAAGTCGAAACGGCCCTTAAGATCTCTCATGCTGGCGCCTCCTTGAGGTCAGAATTTAGGCATCATTAGGCCGCCATCAACACGAATTTCCTGGCCTACGGTATAAGGAAGATTCCCGTTGGCCATGGAAACAGCCACACTGGCGACTTCTTCTGGTTGTCCCCAGCGGGGGATAGAAGTAAGACCCTGTTCGATGAGAACGTCATATTTCGGCTTAGATGGGGCTGTCATCTGTGTTTCGATCAGCCCTGGCTGAATTTCATAGACACCGATACCGGCGCTTGCCAAGCGTTGTGCAAAGAGTCGGCTTCCCATGGATGAGGCTGCCTTGGAAATACAATATTCACCACGGTTAACTGAAACTGCAACGGCATTCGACGATGTGATGTTGATGATCGAACGATGGTGTTTACAAGCATCAGTGGTAAGCATCCTTCGAGCAGCATTTTGTGTCAGGAAAAATGTGCCCCGGGTATTAACCGTATGACAGCGGTCGAAGCTTTCCGTTGATACATCCAGCAAGTCTCCGCGAGACATTACTGAAACACCTGCATTGTTAATTAGGCAGTCCAAACGACCGAAGTGTGCCTGAACCAGGTCTAGCATGGTGTTATGGGTCTCTAAGTCAGCAACATCACCAGGTACTGCAATTACCTGTGCGCCGGTTGCCTGAACTGTTGTGACTGCGTCATTCAAGGCTTTGTCTTCAGGTAATGAATTCAGAGCTACATTGAATCCAGACTGGCCCATTGCGACAGCAATAGCCAGTCCGATACCGCCAGATGCACCAGTGATTAATACTACAGGTTTGGTCATGGTTACGAGTCCTTGTTGATCAAGCCAGCAGCTGGCGAGCAATAATCATGCGCTGAATTTGGTTAGTGCCTTCATAGATCTGAGTGATCTTGGCATCTCGATAAAGGCGCTCAACTTCGAAACCACGGATAAAGCCACTACCACCAAAAATCTGTACAGCATTAGCGCTATGCTGAACAGCGGTGTCTCCTGCGAAACACTTTGCCATCGAGCAGGCTGACGTTGCTTCTTCACCATTGTCGATTTTGTGCGCTGCGTTATGAACCAGCAATCGGGCCGCTTCTGTATCCTTGGCCATATCTGCCAACATGAACTGGACCCCTTGGAAGTCAGCGATATTCTGTCCGAACTGTTTACGCTGTTTTGCATAGTCGACAGCTGCCTCGAGGCCGGCCCTTGCAATTCCAACTGCCAGCGCGCCTATACCGACTCTGCCTTTGTTGAGTGCGCTCATCATCATGTGAAAGCCGCGGTTTTCCTGACCAAGAAGAGCCGATGACGGCAGCTGAACGTTGTCGAAATGCAGCTCTCCTACCTGGGAGGCACGTTGCCCCATCTTGTGTTCTTTCGGTCCTTTGGACACGCCTTCAAGATTACAGTCAACAATAAAAATGCTCATGCCACGATGTCCGGCATCTTTGTCTGTACGAGCAAGAACGAAGGCAACATCTGCGACAGGAGCATTGTGGATCCAAAGCTTAGCTCCATTCAGCAGCCAACCGTTTTCATTGCGGGCTGCTGTGGTTTTGACACCAGAAACGTCAGAGCCGGCACCGGCTTCAGTGATGCAATATGCGCCTCTGCTCTCGGCTCGAAGAAGCTTACCAAGATAGGCGTCGCGCTGTTCCTGGTTACCGTAGTGAGAAAGCAGGGTTGCAAGCAGCTCGACTAGACCGCATTGGTCGGCAACAGAAGCGTAGCCTCGGGAGAGCTCCTCCATAACAACCGCATAGGCTACGGCATCAAGACCTGCACCGCCGTGTTCTTCAGGAATGGCAATACCAAAAAGACCCAGCTCACCCATTTGACTATAGATTTCCGCTGGAAAACGTTCCTCCCGGTCCAGTTCTTCGGCGACTGGGCGGATGACATCATCCGCAAACTTTCGGGTCATGTCACGGATCTGTTCATGTACTTCGGTCATATACATTGTGGTATTTCCTCTTTGGCTAGACGCCGGAATGTTCTGTTGGGCTACTTTACAACAATTCACAAGTAACTAACTAGTTAGATTAATGATTGGTGGTCTCTCGGTCAAGCGAATCAGCATGGGCGTTTCATCGATGATGAACACAGGGCTCTTATGCCACTTACTTGACTTGACAAAATGAAGTATTTTGGTAACTATCCGGATACTTGTAAGTAACCTTTTGGATACTTGTTGGCAACTTGGACGGTAAACGATGACGACTATTCTTCTTCCTCAGGCCGATGGCAGCCTGAATAAATATCAACTCAGCAACGAGGCTCCAGTGCTGGCGCCAGAGAACCCTGAGTTCAACCGCATTGCTTATGCTGCTGCTCATGTGGTTGTTGATCCCCTTCGACAGGGTAGTAGCTGGCTGGACAAGCCGAGTATTGACTGGGAAGCGACGATGGCTTTTCGGCATCACTTATGGAGTCAAGGTTTTAAAATTGCAGAAGCGATGGATACCTCTCAAAGGGGGATGGGCGTGGACTGGCCGACAGCAAAAGAGCTCATTCACCGGAGTCTGGATGAGGCGCGTGCTGTAGATGGAGCAGACCTGGCAGCTGGGGCCGGTACAGATCAACTAAGTGTTGCAGACGTTCAGTCCCTGGATGATGTAGTGGCAGCTTACGAAGAGCAAATGGATGCTATTGAATCAAAAGGTGGTCGCCTTATCCTGATGGCAAGCCGAGCTTTGGCCGCAGTAGCACAATCGGCAGAGGACTATATCCGTGTCTATGATCGTTTGCTGAACCAAGCTCAGGATAAAGTCATCTTGCATTGGCTTGGTGATGTTTTTGATCCGGCCCTGAAAGGATACTGGGGAAGTGAGGATATTGGCCTGGCAATGGGTACAGTATTGCAAATCATTGAATCAAATCGTGAGAAGGTTGATGGCATCAAAATCTCACTTTTGAGTAAAGAGTGGGAAGTTGAGCTCCGGAATCGTTTGCCTGATGGTGTCAAAATGTATACAGGTGATGATTTTAACTATTCCGAGCTTATAGAAGGCGACGGTGAGAAATATTCACATGCACTATTAGGTATCTTTGATGCCATCGCTCCAGCTGCCTCGGCGGCGCTTTGTAAGCTAGCCAAGGGGGATACAAAGGGATACAGGGACTTGTTGGAGCCAACCGTTCCCTTGTCACGTGAAATCTTTAAAGCACCGACACAATATTATAAAGCCGGCGTGGTTTTCCTTGCGTGGCTCAACGGACATCAAAACCACTTTGTAATGGCTGGAGGAATGCAGTCGGCTCGGGAGATTACACACTATTCAAGAGTATTCCAGTTTGCTGATCAGGCGGGCCTACTTAGAGACCGCTCAATGGCAGTGACACGGATGCAGTCGCTCTTGGCTATGTATGGGGTCAACTAATATATCGCCGCCAGCGTGAGTTGGCGGCAGCCTTTTCCAATATAAAGCTCAGGTATATCGCTGGTTAGACTTGTGTTGTACAGTCTAGAGATACTTGGCTTTTTCATACCAAGCCGGATCTGGCTTTAGCACTGAGTCGCTCCGAGTTTCTTAGACACTCTGCAGATTAGAAAATACTGCTTTTCAAAGTCTACTGGCTACGCTCCTGCATTGGAACCATGGCGCTGATTCGAGTTGTAAACATCGCGGTATAAACGGACACGTCACTTCGCGCTTCAGCGTGGCTTGGGCAGATTCTGCCCTTGATTCGCTCACGCTTAAGTATCTGGAATAAGCTCTTGTAAACTTTTCTGTTTTAGTGCCAGTGATTATTGGAGAATCCGGTCGTTAAGTTGGGACTGGAAAGCAGGACGAAATATATCCCTGTAATTCATATGGTCTCTCGCCGTTGTATTTGATAAGCCACTTGCCGGTGATTCCCGCACTTCCGCAAGCATATAGAAATCCAACACCTCCTCACGGTAGGTACGATTAAAGTGTTCGATGTAGGAACTCTGTGTTGGCTTGCCGGGTTCGATGAAGTCCGAACTGCTGTCTACCGCTCACTTTTAGCGGCTTCCACCGCCGACGACGATCTGATTCAGTGTCCTGGTGATCAGAGCCGCCGGCAGGCTCTGATCTATCTCGATAGCCAGTGTTCGAGGTTGAAGTTGTCCATCAGACAGATCCGGCTGGTAGTGATAGACCGAAGGGTGAAGACTTCTCGCTACACGGGCTTACCGGATAATCAAACCGTGCTCTTCTGTACGCATGTGGTCGATCAAGTCCCGATGCTGCGAAGGCTTTAGAGCTTTTTTCGATGACATCCTTCAGGGCGAGGTGCTCCGTCGGCATCGTTGCAATATGCCGGAGAACAACAGTTTTTCCTGGTCCGGTTTTAGGAGAGGGTGTATTTAAAGAATCAGGTGCGATGTAAGACTACCTTTTTGCCTTTTTGAAAAATTCTTGACCGCATTTGGGGTAGTGGCGAGTAATAAGGGAGCTGTAGTGAAAAGGGGCTGCAAAGGGCGGGCTCTGATACAGAGCCCGATTTAATGTCCTTGCTAGAAGGCTACTTCACGACCTTGACCTTTGATCGGTCAATAGTCAGTGCAATTGCGGAGATGAGCACAATGCCAAAGAAGATCTGCTGTGCTTCAGCGGGAACTTCAAGGTAAGTCATGCTTGTACGAATTACTGCTACGATAAGTGCACCGACAAGAGTGTTAAGTACACCACCGATGCCGCCAGTCAACGGTGTACCGCCGACCAATACAGCTACAATTGCGGGCAAAAGGAATTGGTCTGCCATGGTTGGAGAGCCACCCGATAGTCGGGTGGCGAGCATGACGCCAGCAATTGCCGCGAAAGCACCTGAAAGGGCAAATGCCATAATCTTAATTTTTGTTACCTTCAGGCCACTAGCAACTGCTGCTAGTTCGCCAGAGCCTACAGCCTTAAGAGACCTGCCAAAAACTGTACGACGTTCAATAAATAATGCAATCAAGAGGAGGGCAAGAGCAACCAGGATTTCATGTGGAATTCCAGCAGTATTTCCAACCAGCCAGCCCAGGCTTTGTTCGCGCAGATCAGCTGGCATATAGATTGACCGCTGGCCTGATACGACTTGGCCGGTAGCATAGGCAATACCACCTACTGCAAGGGTCGCGATAAAAGATGCGATTTTAAATCTTGTATGTACAATACCCGATATCATGCCGTAGAACGCACCGATGAGTACGGCGGCTAAAGCAGCACCAACACCAAGAGACGGTAATAGAAGTGCAACAATAACAGTGGTCATGCTGGCAACAGACTGAGATGAAAGGTCAATGCCGGCAATATATATCACGAATGTCATACCCAATGCCATAATGAATAGAGTTGAGATATCCTGCGCTGTTTGGAGCAGGTTTTCTATTCTTATAAAAGCCGGGTCATAAAGGCTAATTAACACAACAAGGCTGAAAAGTGTAATATATGGCAGATACTTTGTAATCTGCGTTTTATTTATTTTTTTGTGTTTTCTTTCTGATGTAGCTTCAGATTCTAGAGTAGTACCCGGAGCCTGGATTGTTTTACTTTTAGTCATTATTAGACTCCTATTTCAAATCATATAGTGCAGCAGGTCATACTGATCAGGCTGATTGCTTTCACCGCTTTTAAACCACTTCTGAATTTTTCCATCCTTGAAAACAGCAATTGTATGCGCTAATCCAAGCGCTTCTTCAAGTGTGTCAGCAATTAAAATAACACCACAGCCATCATCACACATCTCCCGGACCATATCATAGACATCTTCCTTAGCACCGATATCTAGGCCACGAGTTGGATGGTCCAATAGAATGATTTTTGCTCCAGCGCTTCTCCATTTCGCCAAAACTACTTTCTGCTGGTTTCCACCAGAAAGATTTCCACAGTTTGTATCAATATTGGCTGTTTTTATTGAAAGTTTTTTAACCCAGTCTTGTGCCAAATTTCGTTCAATGGAGGGTTTGAGTACGCCCCAGGTGCTGTAGTCGTTCATGTTTGCCAGTGTCATGTTTTCAACGACTGACATGCCTCCTACAATACCTTCAATTTTTCGTTCACGCGGAATATACCCAATACCATTTTTTACGCCATTGTATGCACTAAAGTTAAAGACCTGACTCCCATTAAGAAATAGTTTGCCGTTGCTAGGGTGTTCCAATCCGAATATGCTGCGGATAACACCTTCGGTTCCACAACCTTCAGTGCCGACCAGAGCTAAGACTTCACCTGCTCGGAGCTTAATGGATACATCCTGGAATTCTCCGTCTTTACCCAACCCCTGTGTTTCGACCAAAACTTCATCCTGCTTATAGGGGCTTTTTTTATCTTCACGGTAGTAGCGTTTATCTATTTCACGCCCCACCATTTTGTGCTGGATTGCATCAACATCACAGTTCTCACTGTCAACGACATCTACAACTTCACCATCTTTCATTACATAGATGCGATCAGATAGCTCAATCACCTCATCCATGCGGTGTGAGACAAAGACAAAAGAGGCTCGGCTACGCAGCTCTCTAACCAGGTCAAAGAGTAGTTCGATTTCTTTACGCGGTAATACAGAGGTCGGTTCGTCAAGCAATATAACAAGGTCGCCTTTGACCCGCTCTTCGAGAGTCAATACTTTGGCAAGTTCAACCAACTGACGTTGGGTAAACGATAGCTCTGATGTTGTAGTATAAGGGTCAATATCAAGCTTTACTTTTTTAAGTTGATCGCGTGCAGCGGAAGCCATCTTTCGCCAGTTAATGATTCCCAGCGTCATGAACTGATCTTCAAAGCCGAGGAAAATATTTTCCATTACAGACAGGTTCGTGATCAGAGACTGCTCTTGGAAAACCATCCCAATGCCATTTTCCATGGCGTCACGAGGATTCTTGAAAACAACAGGCTTTTCGTTTATTAGAACCTCACCACCATCGTGCTGATAGGCTCCATAAATAACCTTCATCAAGGTGGATTTTCCAGCACCATTCTCGCCGACAAGCCCTACAATCTCGCCACGCTTGATTTCGAAGTCAATTCCTTTAAGGGCTCGAACCCCTGGAAATGTCTTCTCTACTTTTTTAAATTGCAGCATGGCAGCCTCACTTAACGAGTTGAACTGATTTACGATTAGTAGCTACAGCTACAGAAAGGATAACTAGAACACCGAGTACACCTTCTTGAATGTAGGTCGGTAAACCAGCAAGAACCATTCCATTGCTGATAACTGCAACTATTAGTACGCCTGTAAGGGTCTGCCAGATACCACCGATACCACCAATAAGAGCTGTGCCACCAACAACAACGGATGTAATTGAAACAAACATAAAACCGGTGCCAAGATTACTTGCAACAGAGCCTATCTGTGCGACAGCAAACATAGCACCTAATGCATAAAAGGCACCGGCAAGTGCAAATGCAATGATTCGTACACGCTCAACTTTTACACCGGATGCATGGGCAAGCTCTTCACCACCACCTATAGCGTAAAGGTTGCGGCCAAGCGCTGTTTTTTTCTGAATGAAGTAGGCCAGTAGCAGTGCAGCGAAGGCTACATAAACCATCAGAGGAAAGCCAAAGAAACGCTCGGTTAGCAGTAAGCGAAATACTTGGTCATTAGCGGAAATTCTGATTCCACCAGTCATAACCATTGTCAGCCCAATACAGGAAAAACCGATGCCAAGGCTAGCGAGAAAAGAAGGTATTTTAAGTTTTACATGAATGAATCCATTTACAAGCCCTAGTGCTATACCTATAAGGATAGAAGCGGGAATAGCAAGAAACCCCCATTCAAGGAAACTATTAAATTCTAGCATTATCATCGCTAAAGCTGCGCCACAGAAAGCCATGATCCCTTCCATGGATAGGTCAATAGAGCCCATGATGATGATAAATGTAACACCTATAGCCAGCATCAAAGGTGCTGCAGATGCAGTAGTAAGGCGAGCAAAGTTTCGCACTGACAAAAAGTTAGGATTAATAATGGATACGACTACACAAAGTACAATAAGTACAATGAGAGGTGCCCATCTTTGCAGAAAGTCTTTATTAAATGAAGTAAGCATTTTGTTGCCTGGATATTTCGTTAAGGAAAAATTAATAAGGTGGTAGCAGAATTTTCTACCACCTTACAAACCCCTTTTATATATCAGAGTTTTTCGTAGCTGATTTGTCCGCTAGAAAACTTCCAGAAATCTTTCCAGTCATATTCTGGTATCTGAGCAATTTGCTCCTCATACCATTTTTTCGCATCTTTCTGTGTAATCAAAATAGCTGGACCAAGGAATTCACGATGTTCATGTGGTTCAGCGGATGGTTTATAAGTACCAATAGCAGCATGATAAGCAAGGGATAGTGCAATACCACCGGCCCAATATGGGTTGGTGCTAACAGTGCAAAGTACCTCACCGCCAATAATCAATTTCACTACATCTGCTGCACCATCAAATGAGACAATCGGAATCTGACCAGCCAAGCCTTCGGCACGTAATGCTTCAAGAATACCCAGTGTCATCGAATCGTTTGAAGAGAAAATCCCTTTAATCTCATCACCGAAACGAGTCAACATGGTTGCCATCACGTTATTGGCTTTGGTTGTACTCCAGTCTGCGGCCTGCCAATCCAGCAGCTCGACTTCGGGATAATTTTCCAGGACTTTTAGTAGGCCGGCTTTTCGTTCGATAGCAGGGATATTGGATGCAATACCACCGATACCGACAATGCCACCTTTACCGCCAATTGCCTCCATGAGAATTTCAGCAACCTCTTGAGCCGGTTTGTAATCAGACCAGCTAATGTGACAAACATAGTTGTCCCCAAATTCCCAAGGATGCAGGTCGTCAGTTTTGTTCCAGATAGTGCTAACAAAACCGCCCTTTTCTGCACAGGCCTGAACAATTGATCGGGCGTTTGGTGAGTCGTTGGCATCAACTGAAAGAGCCAGGTTTCCTCTTGTCTTGGAAAGCAACGCTTTTACATCCGCCAGGATCTTTTCGTTGTTGCCGCCGTGGATCAGGTGGGTCATGTCGAGTCCAACAGACTTGGCAAAGTTTTCCCCACCAGAAGCGATTGAGTTCCAGTAAGGGTTATCAGGTGTCCGGTAGCCCCAAGCCAAAGTAGGAGTTGTTGAAGCCATAGCCATCCCTGCTGGGCCTATCATTGAAGCAGCTGCCACACCACCAATGCCAAGAGAGGTCTTGAGCAGAAAGTCTCTGCGAGACAACTTACTTTCTTCAACGAATTTTTTCATAAAAGACATGGCAATTTTTCCTCTTATTATCTTCACCATTCAGCGCGATCGCTGTGATCTCAAGATCAATCATTCAACTTGCCTAATAACTAACTAGTTATTTAGTGGTGTCATTTATAGCACTCTAGGTGTCGCTTAGCAACACGGTTTTGACGCTTATCAACTCAAGCCAGTCGTTGCACCATCCATGTGCTTGAATTTAGCTCTGCATTGCAGAGCTGTGTGGCTTCTTGCGGGAGGGGGGAGGAGGCGCATACGGTGAAAGGAAAGAAGGGGCAGATTCGTTTACTGATGGAGCTGAGAGGGGGGAGAGGGTCAGTTTATTCTAGCATTGAGGTCAGTAACAGGCCTGAAAGTCTGGATCTTGACAGCAGGGCCAGCCTCGTTTTGAGGCTGGCCCTGCCAACTCTGCTCATGGTTTAAGGTCGGGTTACCACTGATCCTGCCGTGAAAGCTCTCAAGGAACTAACCTGCAACCTTGAGTTCTATCAAGCCGTTATAAACCGCGCCGGCACCCAGCTCTTCCGTGATGCGCAGCAGGCGGTTGTACTTGGCCACACGGTCGGAACGGCACAGAGATCCGGTCTTGATCTGGCCCGCTGCTGTACCCACTGCCAGATCGGCAATGGTGGTGTCTTCGGTTTCACCGGAGCGGTGAGAGATAACAACAGTGTAACCGGCATCCTTGGCCATCTTGATCGCATCCAGGGTTTCGGACAGAGAGCCGATCTGGTTGAACTTGATCAGAATGGAGTTACCGATGGACTTGTCGATACCTTCCTTCAGGATCTTGGTGTTGGTTACGAACAGGTCGTCACCGACCAGCTGTACCTTGTCACCGATCTTGCGGGTCAGGCTGGCCCAGCCGTCCCAGTCGGATTCGTCCATGCCATCTTCGATGGAGACGATCGGATAGTTTTCGCACAACTGCGCCAGGTAGTCACCGAAACCTTCAGCATCGAACACCTTGCCTTCACCGGCCAGGTCGTACTTGCCATCCTTGTAGAACTCGGAAGAGGCACAGTCCAGCGCCAGGGTCACATCAGTACCCAGCTTGTAGCCGGCATTGTCGATCGCTTCCTTGATCACAACCAGGGCTTCTTCGTTGGAACCCAGGTTCGGCGCGAAACCACCTTCGTCACCCACTGCAGTGTTCAGGCCGCGTGCCTTGAGAACAGATTTCAGGGCGTGGAAGATCTCAGCGCCGCAACGCAGGGCATCACCAAAGTTGTCGAAGCTCACCGGCTGAACCATGAACTCCTGGATATCAACGTTGTTATCCGCGTGCTCACCACCGTTGAGGATGTTCATCATCGGTACCGGCATGGAGAACTGACCCGCAGTGCCGTTGATGTCGGCAATGTGCGCGTACAGGGGAATGCCTTTTTCGGTCGCAGCCGCTTTCGCCGCTGCCAGAGACACCGCCAGAATGGCATTGGCGCCCAGGTTGGATTTGTTTTCGGTACCGTCCAGCGCCAGCATCTTGTCATCCAGCGCACGCTGGTCGGTTACGTCCATGCCGACCAGGGCTTCACGGATTGCACCGTTAATCGCAGCAACCGCTTTCTGAACGCCCTTGCCCAGGTAACGGGACTTGTCGCCGTCACGCAGTTCCAGTGCTTCACGGGAACCGGTCGATGCACCGGACGGTGCGCAGGCAGAACCCACCACGCCGGAAGCCAGGATCACGTCCGCTTCAACCGTCGGGTTACCACGTGAATCCAGAACTTCACGTCCAAGAATGTTTGAGATGTGGAAGTCCAGCATATGCCCTCCTATTTGTTAAGCAGGTGATAATTTAGATCTGGCTATACCGGTTGAAAGTCAGTATGAAAACTGGTTCCTGTTCGATATGATTGCCGTAGAACTAATATTTTCTTTAAAAAAATATTTTTCTGTCTTATAAAATATTATCGCCTACGCGAACTATCTTCATTGTGTTTGTGCCGCCGTGTACATTGAGGTAATCGCCTTTAGTCATAACTACAAGATCACCATCTTTCGCTTCATTGAATGAAACAAGGCTGTTAACGGCACGTTGATTGATTTCACTTTTGTAAATCCTGGATGTATCAAACTCTAAGGGTTTAACTCCCCGATAAAGTGCAACACGTCGCAAAGTTTCTTCATTCGGAGAAAGCGCAAATATTGGAAGACCGGAGCTCAATCGTGACATCAATAGGGGGGTTGCCCCGGTTTCGGTCAGACAAACTAAAGCCTTAACACCAGACAAGTGATTAGCCGCGTACATCGCTGCTAAGCCAATTGTTTCATCAATCTTGCTAAATGTTTGATTCAATCGATAACTGGAATTTCTAACCAAAGGGTGCTTCTCGGTACCCATGATGATGCGGACCATCGTTTCAACAGCTTCTATAGGATATTGGCCTGCTGCTGTTTCTGCCGAAAGCATTACAGCATCTGTACCATCTAATACTGCATTGGCAATATCTGATACTTCTGCCCTGGTTGGCATAGGGCTGTTAATCATGGATTCCATCATCTGGGTAGCTGTAATTACTACCTTATTTCGCTTCCTGGCATTTTCGATGATTTGCTTCTGAACACTGATTAGTTCGGCATCGCCAATTTCTACACCTAAGTCACCTCGTGCTACCATAACACCATCAGCAGCATCTATGATTTCATGTAGTGTTTCGAGGCTGCTAACAGCCTCTGCCCTTTCGATTTTTGCAATAATGCCCGCAATACTGCCTGTCTGAGCTAAAAGCTTTCTTGCATGTTCTATATCAGAAGCATACCTAGGAAAAGATACGGCAAGGTAATCAACCCCAATTATATTTGCTAATGAAATGTCTTTTTTATCCTTTTCAGTTAGGGCGTCGGCAGAAAGACCACCGCCTTTTCTATTAATACCTTTGTTGTTTGAAAGCTTTCCGCCTACTGATACTTTACAATGGATTTCATTGTTTTTGATGGATTCTATTTCCAGTATGATTCGTCCATCATCAAGTAAAAGAGTATCACCTGAAGAGCAGTCGTTTGCCAATTCTGGATAATCAACACCAACTCTCTCCAGTGTCCCAGATTCTTTATCAAGGTTGGTGTCAAGAATGAAACCTTGTCCTTCCTTTAGTATTATTTGCCCTTCTTTAAAGCGTGATATTCTAATTTTTGGACCCTGAAGGTCACCCAAGATGGCAACATGTCGGCTGTGTTTGGCTGCAGCTTCTCGAACATATGCGGCGCGTTGAATATGCTCATCGTTAGAGCCATGAGAAAAGTTGAGTCGGACAGTATCAACACCTGCCAGAATGAGTTGTTCTATTTTCTCTGGGGAGTTACACGCAGGGCCAAGTGTGGCTACTATTTTTGTGCGCCTCATGATCTTGAATCTCCAGTTGCTCGCATTAATAATGCTAATTATGAGCCTGTTTAGATCATGAAGCTTCGTGCATAAGAACGAAAAAAAGCTGGAACTATCTGTTTATTTTGTAGAGATGCACAATAGCCTCTATGCTCTCTTTGGGCACTAGCATGTTGTGCTAGACTATTGGTAGTTAATTTTAGTGAGAATTCTAATGCTACTGGATCAGTATGTTGCCCAAAAAATTGTTGATAGGGCAATGAAAATATGTGGTTTCAACATCAATGTGATGGATAGGAATGGCCTCATTATTGGATCAGGCGATGAAGGCCGTATCGGGAGAGTCCACGAAGGAGCCTTGAGAGTTATATCTAGTAGAGGGGAGATAGATATTCATATTGATCGTGAGAGCTCGATTGATGGTGTCAAAAGTGGATTGAATATACCTATATTTAGTCAGGGAGATATTGTTGGTGTTGTAGGCATTACTGGTAACCCGGAACGTGTTAGAAAGTATGCTGACTTGGTGGCGATGACGGCTGAGCTTGTGGTTGAGCAGGCCCTGATAGCAACAGAAGTGCAATGGGATCGGCGTCAACGGGAAGAGGTGCTGCTTAGGCTTGTTGAGGGTGGGCCGTTTGATAGTTTCTTTTCTGACAGAGAGTACAGGTTGGGGCTTGATCTGGATACCCCATCGGTTGTTGTCGTTATGCATATCGGAAGTGATGATTTAAGAGGTGAAAAGGACTTTCAGCGTGTCCAGAGAATTTATGAATCTTGGAATAAAAATCTATCATCAATCGAAATTAGTGGCATGATATCTGCCAGTCATATTGTTCAGCTTCGGTCGTTGAATTGTTTGAAATATAAGAAGACTATAGAAGGCCTGCGTGAGAGTGTAATAAATGAGTTTAACTATATAAGGGAAAATTTTACATGTGATTTAACGGTTTCTGTAGGCGTCGTTGCCAGTAGTAGAGAAGATATAATATCTTCTTATCAGTCTGCTATGGATATGCTTGAGATGAATTTGGAACGTGATCGGAAAGTCTATTTTGCGGCTGATTTTTTTTTGGATTTGTATATATATCAGGCTCGAAACAATCCTTCCTCACTTCCTTTTTTGGAAAGATTCGTTTTTTTGGATAAGAAAGATTCAAGTGGTGTTTTATTTAAGACGCTAAAAGTTTTTTTTGAGGAGGATTGTGACTATACGCGATGTTCTGAGCGTTTGTTCATACACAGGAATACGTTGAGGTATAGGTTGGGTAAAATATCGGATTACCTTGAACTTGATGTCAGCTCTTGGCGGTCTATGATGGAATGCTATATCGCTGCTCGTTTATATGAATATAAAATCAATGGTAGAGGGTGATTTTTTATTTATAGCTTGTTTTTGTACTCTTGCACAATTCTTTAGTATCTCGTGGTCTGATATCTGTGCCTCCTGCCAAAGTAAGCTATCGTACTTTGAACGATAATGCTCAAGGTGATTAGGCTAGGACAGAGATATGAAAATAGTTATAGCGCCAGATTCGTTTAAGGAAAGCCTTACTGCGATTGAGGCCGCCTCCTCGATTGCTGAAGGGATGGCTTCAGTTCTTACAGATGCTGAAATAGTACAAGTGCCGGTTGCAGATGGTGGTGAGGGCACAACTGATGCGCTGGTAACTGCGACCAATGGATATTGGTTTACTTCGCGCGTGAGCGATCCTCTGGGCAACTGCATTAATGCTAGATGGGCAATGCTGGGTGATGGAAAGACGGCTGTAATCGAAGCGGCAGCTGCTTCCGGCCTGGACCTGGTTGAGCCAGGCTCTCGTAACCCTTGGCTAGCTACCTCTCGTGGTACGGGGGAACTCATTCTTGCTGCACTCGATCATGGTGCTCGTCATTTCATTGTGGGGCTAGGTGGAACGGCTACTAATGATGCTGGTGCCGGTTTGTTACAAGCCTTAGGTGCCCGCCTTTTAGATGAACAGGGTCAAGACCTGTCTCTAGGTGGTGGTGCATTATCAAGGCTCGTTACCATCGATCTTAATAGCCTGGATGAGCGTTTATTTGATGCTCGGTTTGAAATAGCTTGTGATGTCGATAATCCCTTGGTTGGTGCGAATGGAGCTTCTGCTGTTTTTGGGCCTCAGAAAGGGGCTGATGATGGTATGGTGAAGCTCTTGGATGAAAGCCTTAGGCATTTTGGGCAGGTTCTCGAGCGTATTACATCAAAACATATCTTGAACACTCCAGGGGCAGGAGCTGCTGGTGGCTTAGGTGCAATGTTCTTGGCCTTCTTCAATTCAAATCTCAGGAGCGGAATTGATATTGTATTGGATGCTGTATCTATCGATAGGCATTTTGAAGATGCTGATTTGGTAGTGACCGGTGAGGGCCGAATTGATGGTCAATCTGTGCGTGGAAAAACACCAATTGGTGTGGCCAGGAGGGCTCGGGAACATGGCATCCCTGTTGTAGTCATTGCAGGCTCTGTATCTAAAGATGTTGATGCTGTGTACCGAGAGGGGGTTAATGCAGTTTTTAGTATTACGCAAGGTGTTACCGACCTGTCAAGTGCGTTGAAAGATGGCGCTGTTAACCTAAGGTTTACAGCTGAGAATATTGCTAGAGTTCTGCAGGTAAAGTTATGAATAAGTCTATCTACCCTAGCTGACGTACTCGCAACAATTTCCAAGCGCGCTGGTACACTTTGATAGGCTCATTTAGCAATTAGCTGTCATGTATATTTTGCCTCAGCCTGCTACCCTTTATGGACAGACTGGTAAGACCGCATTTACTTGTTACTTGTGGTGTTCGGCAAGTAATCAAAGAAAGGAAGTCATGGCAAAAAGTAAGCCATTTTCAAAGCCATCAAGCTTGGTCAAAGGCCCTCGAGGGGACCGCGATGGATGTGAAATCGTAGAGCTAAGCCCCAAAGAGCAAGTTGAGATTATCAATGCAATTATGAAGGCGGCTCAGTTGAACGCTGGCCTACTTGAAATTTCAATAAAAATTAAGGAGGATTACGGTATTTTCATCAAGCCATAAGCTATTTATTGTTAAGTTAGGTTTAATCTTCGCATTACTTCATATAGATTCACGACTTTACCCTGAGTCATAACGTCCATAGCACTACGGCCATCAAAGAAAGTGGAGCTGTTTGGCTTCTTTACCCACCCATAGACAGAAGCCGGATCTGAAAACTGTGTTCTCAGCAGTGCATGGATATTGAGCAGATATGAAAGACGTTCCATGGTGTCCAGTGAAATGTCTATCGGGTCGCGTTGGTAATCGTAAAATACGGCTTCGGTTTCAACTCCCAGCAGTGCCATCTTCTCTTCTGTGGTGCACCCCCATTTTTCCAATATGTTTAACACTGCTAGCAATGCAGCATGACGCTGTTGCTGGGGCACGAGGCTGCTAGCTGTAAATGTTGATTTACCCATGGTTAGGTAATACCTCCGAGTCCCATGTTGGGTCGTTCGTGATTGTGATACCAAAGCCGCCGAGGGCGCAATCCCGAATTTATTCGGTGTTGACAAACAGATCTGAGAACAGTTTAGCACACAGTCCAATTCTAACGTTCAATGTAGGTGTTCTTACTGAGTTATAGGTTTGGCTTCGTCCTGAATATCATAGACTTAACCCCCACATTTCTCTATTAGAGCCCCTTCGGGTAGAAGGTTTATAAATTGATCAACAAATTGATTTACAAGCGGACTAGGCGCAGAGACAGGTGGGTACATCAGATGGAATTCGTAAAACATAGGAGTCCTCAGCGGTAGATAGCATAAGTTTGGCTGCTTGTTCTGGGTAGCATTAATCTGATCAACAATAGAAATACCATGCCCTCTGGCTACTAAGTTGCAAACCACTTGGGACAGTGATGCTTGTATCCGACGTTTTGGATTGACTCGTTTAGCATTACAAAGGTTGTTGAATTTTTTGCTGATGTGGCTACTGGGGTTGAGCTCAATGAATGTTTCACCATCCATGTCCTCTATGCCTATGTCGCTTAGATCTGAGAATGGATGGTTGCGGTGACAAATACAGACGCAGGGGATCTGAATGTGTAGGTGGCGCTCTGGTGTAATGAACTGAGGCACTAAATTTGTTTGAACGAAGCCTAGATCAACCCGATGTTCCTGAAGTAGATCAACGACCATTGGAGATGAGTGAATTTCAATATGTAGGGCGATATCAGGATGTAGCATCAGCATCGATCAACAACCTCTGGAATCATTGAGCCACCTAATGCTGGCATTGCTGCGATTCTTAATCGCCCGGACTGAAGCTCCTGGAGCTGTTTCGCAGCATGCCTAATCTTTTCGAAACCAATAAATGATCGCTCAACTTCTTGGAAGAGCGTCAACGCTTCGTGCGTTGGAGTCATACGCCCCTTTTCTCGGGTAAATAAAGTGAGCCCGAGCTCATCGCTCAGATCTTTGATCATTCGACTTACGGCTGGTTGAGAGATATCTAGTGTCAACGCTGCGGCAGTAAGACTGCCGTTGAGCACAACTTCTCGGAAAGCCTCAATCTGTCTTGGAGTCATTGTTCATAGCCTCTCAAATAAACATAACATTAGGTTATGATAAATTCATTTTAATTGCATTTGTGTGTGGTAATGTTTTGTTCCGTAGGCGCATGTTTTAGGCGATTCAAGCTTAATTAAAAAGATAAGGAAAGATTGATGAGACTGAAAAAAACGTGATCATTCACTGTCTGCTTGAAATTCACCGCCGCTAAATATACCCACCTCAATCCGACCGTCGAGACTGATACGCTCCAGCTTGCCAGGATACCGACTCGAAGCTTGGTAGCGCAGAGCGCTTCGCGTTACAGAATGACTGAGGGTTCCAAGACGACGTTTCTCTTCGAGAGCTTGAAATACGTCACCAGAATTTACGACTGAATCCGCAATGGGCTCGAGCTTTGCTTGCGCGAAGCCTGAAGAAAGTTCCAATAGCTCGATTGGACTCAAGTGTGGGGCCACACGCTTCCCAATATCAGCCCAAAACTCGATCTGTTCAGCCGCTGAGCGCTGCTCTTTGAGCCCAGCCGCTTTAGCCGCTTCAATCAGCGAAGCCGGTAAGTTAACGGATGAATAAGTTTTCGCCATGAGTACCTCTCACGCTGTTTGCTTCCCAAAGCAAGCGAAGGAAAGCCCCGATTGTTGAAGGAGCATTGCTAACACACTCTTTGTCGTGCGGGTAAAGCGTTACTGGGATGTCAGTAGGTTTAGCTCATTTCAGTCCCAACCGCTCATGAACGCCTGGCAAGAATTCACACCATCACTTGACAAACGCTCCATAATAAACTGATTTGCGTAGGGCACCGCATATGCCCACTCCCTGATCATCGTCTGTATAAAACGCTCCGCCTTGCCATTCGTTTTCGGCGTGTATGGGCGCGTGTACACATGTATGTATTCGCCAGCCTTCAGACGAGCAATGGCTTGCAGCAAGCGTTCTGCATTTTTGGGGTTAGCCATCAAATAAGCGGTTTCTGCGTAACTTTGTATGCCGTCGTGAAGGTCGACTAGAAGTGAATCGATATGCCCAAACGGGTCTGCCATGATTTGCTTGAGTCCTCGTGATTTTTTCGTTGCTCCCTGAAGCTGCATGATCGATAGCCAACCTATAGCTCATGCTGGATTTCATCCCAAGTGAGGCAGCCTTTTCCGCCAAATATTGCTTTCGGGTCCCACTCATCACCAAATTGGTATGCTGCGCAGGTGCCGCTCGATGGCCTCGATCATGGATTGGGTCAGGGGCAAGTGTGCTTTCTCTTTCGCCCAAACCTCATGGAAACCTGCAACGGTTTCCTTGGCAATTTCCAACACCCACTTTTCCGGCAACATGGCTTTCGCAGCCAAGTGTGATAACTCATCTACCGTGAAGTCGCTGAACTTTTTACTGCGGCTGACCTTTAGGGCCGCACTATCATCGGGGATATAGGGTACGGTCGAAACAAAGTCATACGCGGGGGCAATAGATGCTGTGTGCTTGTCTTTGTATATCACCGACCAATTTTTCAGGTGCATATCCGCATTGCCTATCAGCGTATTGAAGACCAATCGGCGGGTAAATTCGGCAATGTCTTCATCTTGACCTTCTACGCCCAGCACCTGAGCAATGTTACGCATACTGGCTTTTTGATACTTGTCGTGAGGGTATACGCCAAACACCTGGGCAAAGTCCTCGATATGTATGGCACGGCCATCCGCACGGTCAAAACGCTTAATCACAAAGGCACTTTCACCAAACTGTCCGATCCCTTCCGGGATATTGGCAATCTGATTAATCGGCAGCAGCTGGGTCTCTGGCACATCCATTCCCAGCATGCGTGCCAATTCCATCATCGAATATTCATTTTCGGGTACAGCTTCGAATCGAGACGACGGCAACTTCACAATCCATGAGCCGCCCTGGCCTGTTGCCGGGATCGTTAAACCACCCTTTGCCTGTTGCACGGCGGAAAATTTCAACTGCACACCCGCTAATGAAAAGCGCATAGGTGCCTCACGTTTCGGATCACCTTGCGTTTCGTTATGATAATTTGGTGGGAGCACTTCACCATTGGCTGGCTCTACTGTGATCGCACCGGGCAAGTCTTGTCCGAGTGCCCACAATAGAAAAAATTCCCGCGCCGGGTTCACACCTGCACGCTCTGCCAGGTAGTGGCGCATCCTTTCTTCTGGCAGTAGATTGGAGAAAAACGGAAGCAGTCGGGTTTGGGTTGGTTTGAAATCAGTCAGCAAGCCACCCAGCGAATCTTTAAAGCCAAGTCCTAACACCGGTCGCGATTCATCATTGATGTAGCCATCTGTAAAAGCAAATAGCGTTCTGTCATGACCCACGTTGGTGATCGTGCCGACAGGTTCACCGTGCAGCAAAACATTCAGAGTGGACACAAGGTTAGTCATCGTCTTCCTCATCTAAAAGGTAAGCTGGCGACACGTGCTCACCTTCAACGTGAGTACCGCTACTGCTTCTAATGATCGACTGTATCGCAGGAACAGACTTTTTAGGCGCAACCAATAGCTCTAGGTCGAGCACACGGGCGAGTGCAATCAAACTGGACACGCGTAGATCAACACTCCCTGACTCGATTTTCGAGATATGGCTTTGAGGTACACCCGAGCGAGCGCTCAGCTCCCGTTGGCTCAGCCCTTTACGTACCCGTGCTTCGCGAAGGGTCGCCACTATCGGCTCGGTTACATAGCTCATTTTGATATACCATAACGAATCACTGATATCATAATATATATATTAGCATATCAACTTGATCCCGGGATCTAGAAATCCTCATTCGACTGGATCAGCTGCTGGTCCTGCATGGTGGACATGAACAGGTTGGCGAAGGCCGGTTTTCCTTACTGGCTCTAGCAAAATGATTTGGCCCTTCTGTCCGCATTCCGGGTCATCGGGTGCCGCTGCTCAGAACACTCACTCTATAATCTCTCAGCCTATTAGGCGTACACCGGAAGCATTTTCGTTAGTTACAACAATCGTGTTTGCCCAATAGCAGAGAACTCATACCCCATAGCCTTATAACCTTTCTCCCGTTTCCGGTACATCCGCTCAAGCATGGGTAGACCCGTATCTAAATAGTCATAGATGGTCACCTCCTGCTTGCCATCCGCTTCCCGGTGAAGCCTGCCCGCGTACTGAGACAAGGTTCCTTTCCATGCAATGGGTAGTGCGAGAAACAGGGTATCCAATCTGGGAAGGTCGAATCCCTCTCCAATGTACTTACCGGTTGCGACAATGACTTGAATGTCCGAGAGCCTGGCTTCAACTACCCTGCGTTCTTTTACCCCCATTCCACCCCGGAGTACGACTGTATCCACTGATTGTTCATCTAACAGGTGGGCCAGGACATCCGCATGCTCACGACGCTCGGTAAGCACAAGACATTGGGCGCCATTGGCAGCACAGCTCACAACGTCCTGAACGATGTACTCATTTCTGGAAGGGTTTTGAGAAAGCCAGTGATAAACAGATGCAACGTGAGGGCGCTGGCCAGAAGCTGAAATGTCGATCGGGGGGAGATCGCGCCGTTCTCTCACGATCACGCGCTGTGCAAAATTCTGGCCGTGTTCTGCCCGAACTTTATACCGAACAGGTCCAGCCACCATAAACATGATTTTCTGGTGGCCATCCTGGCGATCAGGCGTTGCCGTCAGCCCAAGTACATATTGAGCACAGACTTCATTCAAAAGCATCTCATAGCGTGGTGCTGAGATATGATGGCATTCATCAATAATGACCTGACCATAATCTCTGACCAGATCTGATACGGTATTGTCTTTCTTATTAATCAAGCTTTGGTAAGTCGCAACATCAATCTGACAAGTTGGTTTCCTCTTGCCGCCGCCGATCACGCCCACTGCGGCGCCGTCAATGAAGGTCTCCAGACGCTCCCTCCACTGATCCAGGAGCTGCCTGCTATGTGTCAGAATCAGTGTATTGACCTTCCTGTTGGCTATAACTCCGATTGCCGTTACGGTTTTCCCAAAAGCCGTCGGAGCGTGCAGAATTCCGGTATCCCTCTCGGTTAAAGACTTTACGGCCTTATCTTGCTGAGCTCTTAACGTCACTTTCAAGCTGATCTCGGCCAGCGCTTGGCCTGATATCCTTCGATCATCGAGTACGATCTCTATCCCCTGTTCCTTCAAAACGGTTTCCAGAGCGTCGAAACAGCCTCTTGGGATGGAAAGGTAACCTTGTTCGACCCTGGCACAGGTGATGTACCGGGGAATGCCATGGGTGGAAAAACGAAGAGCCTGAGTTTTGAAAAATACCGGGTTGGCAAAACTGGCCAGGCGCCTGATGCGTGCAATCAATGGCGCTGGCAAATCAGATACCTTGATGTAGATATGGTTTGCCAGAGTGACAGCAATTTTTTCAGGACACCCTATAATCATTGCGGCCTCAGTGGGAAGCGATTGTTCCCACGGTGCAACAACGTCCTCCAAGCCATTCTGGATAGGCTCATTTCCAACCATTTCGTGTAATTGTTCTGGCGTAACCGTTTTTTGAGCGCGTAGAACCCTCCACTGATCCGTATGCGGGATCAAATTGTCGTCAACGAACACTGTACAACCACGCATTCTCGCCTGATTCTGAAGGGGCAGTGCAATCAGATTTCCGAAACCACCCTCTGGCATCATGTCCTGATTGGGAAATAATCGGTCGTATGAATCAAATGATAAGCTAGGATGGAGCTCCATCGCGTCATCTAACAGCTTGAATCCCAAAGCCCTTGTAGCCCAAGCAGAAACAGGTTCCGAAAAGAAGATCCACAGATGCGCGCCGTAACCAGACTGAGAGATCTCAACAAGATATGGAATATCCCTGTTCCGACAGGCCTGTGCCAGTGCCTGAACTTCAGCTTTCCAGTCGTCTTTATCAAAATCAACAGCCAGCAGATAGCAGCGGTTGTCGGGTAGCAGGGGATAAAGCCCAGCTACATGTTTACCTGCCAAGTGATCATAGACTGCGTTGAAGTCGAGGGGCTTAAACTGCCTGTGCTGACAGTCTCCACACTTTACTCTGGGTTTCTGGCAGATTCCCGGTGCCCATTCGTTTGCACAAGACACCGCGTAACCAGATCGACCGTTTGTAGCCTCCCATCGAATTGCATACACATCCGTGCGTCCGCGAAATAGGCTCCGAAAGAGTTCCACTTTCTGGTTGGGGGTGAGTGGTGTCTGAACTGGAGTCTTGTACGCCTGCAGTAGCGCCGATTTTCGCGCAAGCAAATCGGCTTTCTCCTGCTCAATCTCAGCCAGTCTCTGATCGATGTCAGCGAGTTCGTCATTCACTAAGGCAATTACCTTATTGGTCTCAGAAAAGTCTGTTATGAGAATCCCCGAGTGTATTCAAACAAGTCCCACACGTCCCTGAGAGCCAAGCGGGACGGTAGATTAAGCCGCTGCATGTTGCGGTGGGTCGGCAATGTTGCCAGATCAGGTTCGTGCATCGGAGGTCCTTATTTGCGGTTCCAGCAATGCAAAATATAGCCGTACACGTCTTGAGTGAGCGAGTCCATCGATATCACCTTCAGCTCACCGGCCTGGTATGTTAACAAGCATACCTAAAGGAGTTGCACGGCTGCACATAGGCAGGCACGGGGTCTTTGTCGAAGGCTGGATTGAGAGGCGGTCCATTCTATTAACCACGGTGCGCTCTGTACCAATGACTTCCTCGATCTCAGCAAAGTGACGTGGATGGCGAACGAAGATCAAGGCGCAAGGCGGCGATGCTGGTCAGTTTGAGGGCGTGGAGCTTATCCAGCGTAGGATGCTTCAACATGTCAGATTCCTTCAGTGGTAGTAGGCAGGGCCGCGAATGTTGTCGTGCATGTCGGGCAAGGCCCGTTCCTGCTGCTCTTCCAGGGGCTGCTCATCCAGACGGTGTTTGAAAATGGATTCGATACTCTTGTATCGGCAACTGCCCAGCATGAGGGCACGTTGGCAGGCACGTTCTAATCGTGCCTCGTCCTAGCTTTGGCCCAACCGGAGAATGCCCAGACAGGACCGATAGGCCTGTTGTGGATGCTTTCTCGCCCCTAGACGGACCTCTTCATCTGTCACACGTCGCAGGCAGGTCCGTACCTTTCGGAATGAACTGCCGCAGCAGGCCATTAAAGTTCTCGTTCAGCCCACGCTCCCATGATGAGTATGGGGGGCAAAATAAAACTCTGTATTCAATGCCTTGGCGATTGCTTGGTGCTCTACAAATTCGCTTCCGTTGTCTGCCGTGATCGTATGCACATGGTCAGCATAGGGGGTGAGCATTGTGATAACCGCGTCACGAACGTCTGTCGCTCGTTTGGAGTCGACTCTACGTACCAGATACAAGCGACTTTTGCGTTCAGCCAACGTCACCAAGGCACCCGTTCCGTTTTTGCCCAGAACAGTATCAATTCCCCAGTCACCAAAGCGTGCCCGTGCGTCCACAATAGCAGGGCGCTTATCGATCGAAAGCGGCTCAGGGATAGCTGATCGCTTCACTCGCGCTGTATGGCTACTGGCTGAGGCATACGCCAGCAAGTTGACTGAGGCCCAGAGCATCGACTACGAAGGCATGACCGCGCAATGCGGTTAAACTCATCCAGAATGGGCGATACCCAAGCCCATTCAAGCTGATTCTGATTGATGAGTGCCAGGATATCTCCGAACTACGAGCAAACCTGATTAAAGCACTGCGCTCTCAACGCCCCTTCACCAAAGTCTTTGCTGTCGGTGACGACTGGCAGTCCATATACCGGTTCGCCGGAAAATTATTTCACCGATTACATGAACTTATTGTCTCTAAAAGAGGTCGTATTTTTAGTATGGATGCTCTCTTTCACAAACCCGGCCTAAACTCACTGATCAATATCATTTCATGCCGATTGCAATCAAAGAAGAAACTCTCAATCTGCCTCTGTCCAAGGTTCAGTCCCCAGCACTTGATGCCCTCATCGATATCGAGCAGACCTCGCTCGCACTGTCCAGTCGGCAGCCTGTATACGCCTGGCTTGATGCTAGTGATATGGGTTGGTTCCTGCGCTATAACCCCGTGATGGTTATTCAAGTTTCGCGGCACTTTGAGGTGGTGGCCGGATTTAGGACCTATCATGCTGCCATAAGCATACTGGATCCTGACGAGCAGATAACGGTCCAGAGAATACGAAAGGTTGAAGACATAATCTTGGTCAAGGGCGCTTTCTATGAGCTGGTCAGTCAATCGCTAATGCATACACCAACGTCGAGCTCAGAGGGGGTTGAGGCATATGATCAGTTGAGAAAATTATCACTCCGGCTGCGCAAGCAGCATGGGCTGAAACTACCAGAAAAATTCTCTGCCAAAAGTCTGAAATCACTATTCGGTGTGAAATCAAAGGAGATGCGGCCTGCTCGCAAACGCAAGTCCGAGCTAACGCGGCTCATGGAGGAATAGTCATATGTCTGAGCACATCGACAGCTTGCTACGCTTATCAGGCCTAAGCGGCTCCGAGCTGACTGACATTGAACTATTACTGCAGCGACTGCACGCACCAGAGTCACTGACCCACCTGCGCTTAGTGATGCAGAATTTGCTGCATGCTTTGGATGCAATTGAGCCTCTGATCGGGGTATGTGCGGGTTTTATGAGCAAGCCACCGCAAGCAACCCCCCAGCTTCTCGACCAAAAGCCATTGATTACACGTATCGTTACTGCAATGGAAACTAATGTCGCATTATTCCCAGAAGCTTGGCTCGAACAGTCTGGTAAGAAGCGCGGAATTATAAATGATCATCCAGAGTGGGCCATGTTGATCCTGACCCCAGCATCACAAGGCTATGACAGAGGTATTTTTTGGCAACATGTTGGCATTGTAATTGGGTGCTCAGTTCTTCAGAGGGAGCGGCACCAAGAACAAATCGGTTCCGAGATTTCTTTAGCCTGCCTGTGCCTGCGTCAGATTGGTGAAGGGAAGAAAGAGTTGTCATTGCTGAACAATGTCGTGACCGATATCTCGTTGAAAGAGTTTCACCAGCAACACCTGATGGACGATGGTGCTCTATCTGGTATTGAGCTGCTGGTGCGGAGAATTCTGGAGCATAGTGGTAAAACTCGAGAGGGTGGAGGCGGCCGCACTAGTCGGCAGGTCGATTTGGAGGTCATTTCAATCGACGATGGTGATGATGAGTTCGAAGGGCCGCAAGGTGAAATGCGGATATTGGAATCAATTGGGGATGAGCACACTCAAAGTCGGATGCGATCGCTAGGCCTTCATCCAAAAGAAACCCAGACGATACGGTCTGTATCGTTTACTGAGAAAAAATCATCACCGACACTGGGATTTGATTTTGCTGACCTGATAAGGCGCCAAGATAGGCAGGTCAAACACATTAGCCAATCCAATCAACGCTCTCCTTACCGATATTCAAGTCTGAGTCGAATAGAGTTGGCCGAAGTTGCCCGCGCAGGCTTCGAGCTTTTTACAGGCCGCGAACGGTTTGCACACAGGGGAGAGCACGAGATCTATGCGGGTTTACTGCTATTAATGATGCTCTGGCTCGGGCGTCCTTTAGAACAGCTGTTGGCTATGCGGGTATATACAAACCAGAGCATGCTGCCCAAGCAGCGAAAGGGTGTGTTGGCTTTTCTCCGTGAGGAGGAAGCATTTGTACTGCCTATTCCGTCCCCCGACACACGAAACAGTCTCAAGGATGATGCCAAGCGGCTGTTGTATAACGTTGGAAACAGCTCGCCATCACTGGTGGACGACAGCTTGATCGTGGCAAGTCCCGTTAATATCAAACAGTATATTGAGAAACTAGAATTACCGAGGAACAAACGTACTCAATACAGCGAATTGTTCCCCGAAAAGCAGCGAGACAATATTGTTAAGTCCATGGGGCGTGCGCTGTCCCGTATTAATCGAACTCGACGGATGCGCATCACACCTTTGCGTATCAGTCAGACCCTATTTGACGAAATATCAAAGCAATCTGGTGACTGGGTTGATGCCTACCTTTTGACTGGGCATGCTTTCACAATCACTGAAGTTGCTGCTCACTACTACAGTGTTTCGGCTGATGTACTGGAGAAATATTACCATTGTGCGGTAGTAGCACTGCGTAACAGTGTCTATGAATACCTTGGTGTGCGAGAGCAAAATTATTATGAATTTTACCAAGGTGTTATTAATCAAGGAGACCACGGCAGCAAACTTAATGTAAAGTCTGAGTTGATTATCCAGCTGGTTAAACACTTGAAACACCAACTGCGAGCAGCGCGTCGCCTACCCGCAGGGGAGGAAAGCTACCGACAGATACATAACTGTTACGTGGCTTACATCGCCTTTTGGATACTGTTTGCAACGGGCTACCGTGCTGTCAATGACTTGATCTTTCGTTTAAGGGAGATTGATTTCGATACAGGGTTCCTTGTCATCTCCGACAAAGATGACGAGATGCTGAGCCAGTCACGTGTCATCTGGCTGCTACCAGAACTGCGCGATCAGATACGACGTTATGTTGAGCATCTGAGTGTGTTACAGACCCTACTGTACAGGCATTCCTCTCTATATGAGCATTTTGAAGATGTACTCAGTGAGCCTGAATCAAATACCCCGCTGATGTTTTTTATCAGCGACAGCTGGCAGCTTCAAAAACTGTCACCGGAGAATTTGAAGCATCAGGTTCCTGAGTTTACGTTGCCCGTCAATGCCAGCCGGCATTACCTACGAAGTGCTATGCGTGCAGAAGGTGTTCACGGTGAACTTGTTAATGCCTTTATGGGACACGCTCAACAAGGTCAGGAACAATTCGGTTCCTTTTCGACATTAACCCCTACCGAGCTCTTCTCGGTGCTGGAGCCCACATTGCAAAAGTTCCGGTTGGACGCTGGCTGGACTGTACAACTGGGGCTAGCGGATGGCCACCTTGGATAATATCTGGAAGAACTGGAAAGTAGTAGCTGTTCCCTCTGGCACTGGTGGTGCGGAGGCGCGTCACCGGAATTTGTTGGTCAACAAACACCGCCAACAAATAACCGTTCTGAAGATGATCAATGAGACTTATCCCCAGCTGGTGCGAGGAGAGCTGAACGTACAGGTACCCGATGATGTTGTCAGACAGTGGGAATCTGAGATTTTCGCGTCTCGAAGCGGCTCGGCTACAGAGATCAGAAATAAAATCAACTTTCTTGCTCTAGGGTTATTGCAGGGAAAAAGGGAGCTGGGCTGGGATGTATTGATTCCAGCCCCACAGCGGGTTGTTCGATCTGCGGCCAGCCCGTTTACACCACAGTCATTTCACGGTTTGAGCTACCATCGAGATTGGCAGAAGGCCATAGAATCAAGCATACGTCATCCGAATTTTCAGCAGTTGCTGAATAATGGCAATACATCAAAAGGCCACAGGCGACTGGATCCTGAATATATCAGTTGGGGACTTTTCCTCTACGTGGCTATCACGCGGGACGGGGTGATTAACAGCAAGCATCTGTATGGGCTTGCTTTATCCACAGGTACCTTGTCAGGACGTCATTCATCAGCCTGGTTAGTTCTACATGATACTGGTGCCGATCAATTAAAAGGAAAAAAACCGCCGCTTACCCGGTGGCTATTAGGTGTACAGTCACTGTCGATTTTAATGCGTCACCTCCATCATTTTGGAAGCCCTGTTCGAGATGAAATCAGCGCCGATCAGCTGGAAAAATTCACTCAAGCGGCCTGGCGACAGTTTTGCCGTGCGCTGGGTGTAGAAAAAGTCTCGCTCACAGAGTGTATGCGGCATACAGCGACCGCTTTGCGGTTGCACACCCCTGAATACTTGGTCAGAAGTGCTTTGGGAAAGCACAGCGGAACGTCGATTTCCGAGACGCGCTGGCGACAGTTACTTATGGGAGGCTATCTCGAGCAATCCGGTCAAAATGTCTCTGAAGGGAGTGATGATCAGTATAGTGAAGAGGGACGGTACGCTGAAATTCTGAGTCAGCAAGATCGATCAGATTCTCTGGACGAAGCGCACCAGCTGCTTAAATCACTGAGGGATAAACTCTACAAAAACAGAGGTACAAAAAGGCTCATCTTTCGAGAGCTCACTGAGCAGCTGGAGCTGGCTGTCGAGAAATCTTGCAAAATGGCACCCATTGTAGAATGCCTTTGCCGCTGGCTGCTTTTTCTGCATATCAAGAAAAAACGAAAACAATCGACCCTGTATAAATATCTGAGTACCAACCTGTCACTGCTTCAGTCGTTAGGCAATACTCCTGTAGACCAGGAGCGGCTTCCACATTTGGTTGAAGCTTATCAATATGTTGTTGAGCAAGCTAAAACAGAAAAAAACCGCTGTTATCGCTGGGCAATTCTAAGCTCATTTCATTCTTTCCTTGTTGCAGAGCTTGGTCTTCCGCATGTTTCAATGGAATTTGATGGCCAAGCGGCTCAGGTAGAACGCCATGCAGATGCGAACTGCATCTCTGAAGATGAGTACCGGGTCGTCGCACATCATTTATCACAAGGGTCTGGCAGCGCCTTGGGAGCAATTCAGTACTGGGTGTTTGTATTGGGTTACAGGGCCGGGCTCAGAATTGGTGAAGCACTCTCCATTCAAGTCCATGATGTTCTGATATCACAGGATGTACAGGACACAGAGGTCATCTTGCTGATACGCAATAACGTGTATTTCGATACCAAAAGTCATGACTCTCGAAGGCAATTACCGCTTCACTTGTTACTGACGGACTCTGAGCTTGAGGCGTTCAAGTCATTTTATTGCAGCCGGAATGCACTAGCTGCTCATGGGCGTGTAATGCTGTTTGGGCTGGGTGGACATTCAGTTGCTCCATTACAAGACGGTATTGTTCAGTCTGATATCCACAGCGCAATGCGTCAGCTGATAGGCGATCCGAGCCTGCGATATCAACACTTACGCCATTCGCTGGCGAATTATTTGCTGCTGAGCTTTCACGGTATTGATATACCCTGGAGTGCCCCAAGTCATCTCGGTAAATTATGGGGTGCCGTTCGGGATGAGCCGTCTCGGTCGGGGCTGTACTTTATTGCACAGATCATGGGGCATTCATCTCCAGATGTGACGTTGCGCAGCTACCTGCATTTCACCGACTTGCTACTTAATCATTTTTGTCATCAGCGCTCGAAAATCACTGCAGGTGCTGGAATCGACCATCCTATTGCCCAACTGGAAGTACTAAATGGGATCGTTGATATTAAGCCTGCTACTCTGCGTCAGTGGAAGCGCCGTTTTGGTGAGAAGCCGCCGCTGTGGCTTGCTAGAGCCTATCCCTTATGTGAATGGAGTGACATATCAGAACACCCTGTTACTCCCTATCCCTCGATACCCACTGATTCAGTCCTCGCGCGTCCTGGTTTGCAGCAGCTTTCACTTGAACAAATTGAGACTATATTGCAGTACCTGAACAAGCGAAGTGTAGACGAGGTCGTGCGCATTTTTAATCTGCTGGAACATGAAGCGGGACTGCTGAAATCTTGTGCCAAAAAAGTGCTTTCGGCCCGTACAGGGCGTGGCAATCGTGCATATCGCCACGTTAGAAAAACAGCTGGTAAACACCAGCCCCCAGACGGAAATGGTCCTCCACGTTTGTCTGTACCCCATAGTCTCAGGGATCGGCAGGTTACCGTCAGTCTGTATCAGGCCGTTTGGGCCAGCCTTTCTCAAGATCCAGACGTACTGAGAAGGCAACTGCGCTATTTTTACCGTTTCCATCGAGCAACTGATGGTCATGTATGGGTTCGTGATATCGAAGATGGCCTGTCATTTGTGGCATGGGTGTTAAGCCTTGATGCTCGGGTCAGAGCCGTAATCAAGGTCACACCGAGTGCTCACTCATCTCTGACAGAGCAAGAGCAAGAAAAAGCGTGGCAAAATTTGTTGTCATCTCAATCTCACAAGGTCAGCTGGGAACTAAAAGAAGCAGGGCGGCGATATCGCCAGTCGCTGGGCACTGGAGTGATTGAGTTTTACATTGATAGCCAGAGTAGGAAATCGAGAAGCGGTTACCCTGTTCGCTACACGTTGGTGATGGCTTGTATCATCATGGCAGCGTTTGCATCTGGCCATTGAAGACCCTGGCACTGTACGCCAAAGGGCTGAGCACACGGGATGTCGTGGATGACTTCCAGGAAATGTACGATGCCGATCCGAAATTGGAAGTAAGCACTGAATCGCTTTATTATCGAGTTCGGTGACCGTCTTGACGGCCACCTGTAATGGAGTGGACAGTTACACAGGATTATTTACAGGCTCCGCGTCTGTTTTAGATGCTCAATTTCAGCCTCTTGTTCAGTTATTGTTTGCTTCAGTTTAGCAATCTCAGCCATGAGTTCTTCCTGGGATATATTGGATTCAGTTAACTCTCCTATAACCTCCCGAAAATGGATAGAGAGCCTAGATTTAACAGGCTTTTGCTCCGCTGTGTCATCAATTTCTTTAGCTAGTTGTTCTAAAATATCGTTATTGTTTTTCATATAGTACCTTCTAACGAGTTATAATCGAGTTTGCTGTCGAGATGAGTCGACAAATAATTTTATTGAAAATGGGGCTTCAGTCGACTGTAGCTCTGAATTTGGTGAAAAGCCAGTTCTAATTGCACTACAGGCACTGAATGTTACGAGTATGATCTCAGAGTCTCTAGATAGGTGCTTCTTTGATTTTATATGGCCAGTATCTATATGACCCTACCACTATAAAAAATCGAATCCAGAAAAAAGGCTATTACCCATTATCACGTATAAGGATAGGATCAACGAATAAACGAATATATGACACTCGACACATGTGCCAGATCGCCGGGATACTCATTGACGCCGGTGCTGACGTAAACGCCGAATATCGCAGCCCCTTGTTCGGCTATACGCCATTAATGCTGGCCGCCGAGCTGAATGAGCGAAAACTCTTTGAACATATGCTGGTTAAGGGTGGCGATCTGTCAAAAGCATATACTGACCCCCGTACGGAACGCGCTGTGGATTGCTGGGAGATCGCAAATTACTTCAACTCATATGAGGTGAGCACGGTTCTGACCGATATTGCTCCCTATTGGAGGACTTCTGGAGGTTAACACCCATTCAAAATGGCCGGAAAAACTCCATGGGTAGTTTCCCGTAGTCTGGCAACAGCTGCTTAAGCAGGCGTTGACCGGGGCGGCTGATAACATAGTCCCCTTGGTTATAGTGCCTGCTGCGCAGTATCGCGAGGCCTTGCTCGAGACGGCACTCCCGAATTGAGTACCGCTCCATTCGTGGGAGGCAGGCCTGCTCGAGCGGCCTCTCCTGTGAAGCTTGGGCGTCATAGCGAAGGACGGCCAACACATCTTTAAGCGTTATCTGGAGCTTCGTATGTTCAGCTGGAGGTGAGGGTTTAGCCAGCTGGCGCGCCCGTTTCAGCACCTGATGGATGAAGGCATCATAGGCTTCAGGCAGAAGCGGATCATTGGGCAGAGGCTGCCAGATCCAGCGGGTACCTCGTCGCTGCCAGGCGCGGGCACGCAGGTACAGCTTAGGCCCGGCGATGGTTGGGGGAAGTTTCAGGTAGGGGCTTGATGCTAGCTGTTCTATCAGGTCGGTAACGGGGAGCGCTGGTGTCGCCAGGCACAATGAAAGTTCCCAGTCGGTTGGGCGCTCTGGTGTAGTGAGCAATATTGCACCCCAATGGTCTATTTGAATGCCGAAGCCTGTTGCCTTCAATGCTTTGAAGAGCCCCTTGACTGCACTGAGTGCTGTATCGAAGTCGTCGTCAGGCACCTCAATACCGGCGACGAAATCGTCGTGATAGCGTAGGCAAGGTCTCAGTTTGCGGGTACGTCTCAGGTGTTGAAGTTTTTGTGTCAGATTCATCGTTTGGTACCAGTGGAATCATGAGGTATTCCTGGCGTTTGCCAAGCTGGCCACGCTGGGTGATGTTGGGGCCGGATATCACCAGCTTGCCAGCGTAATAGTGAACCGACTCAACACAGACTTGGCGTCGACGACCTTGATCATCAATGTATACCACCCAGTCCCCAGGTCGAGCTCCGAAGCTGCGTTTTAGCAGGGCTTTGCCCAAGGCTTCCAATTCAAGCTCGGTCTGCTCGTAGTAATGTTGAAGTTGAGCCAGCTCGGCTAGCAAGGCTTCGGTATATTCCGCCAGGGGGATGGGCGCCGAATTAGCGAGAGTGTGATCAACCGCTGTCAGTGCGCGCTGCAATTCTTCCAAGGCCTCAATCCGATCGGACAGCTGCTGTTGTTCCGCATCAGCGGCGATGATTTCTTCCATAAGTCCGCCTGGGTAAAGCGTGCGCAGTGATTTCAGGTTCAAAGGTATCAGTGGGGCGTCTGGGGCCAATAGTTCTTTCAGAGGCACCGATGTGGATTGAAATGTGGGCGTTGTCTCTGGGGACCAGGCGCCGGCAAAACGGACATGATGCTCACTGACTTGGACCCAGGTTCGGGTGTTGACTAGGTAGCGGTCACCCGGTGGGTAGTACCAGGCTATGGCGGTAGTTCGGCGGGAAACGTCGGTCAGCTGGTGCTGTTCCAGTAGCTCGCGCAGCTCGGTCAATGTCTCGATCAGTTCCGGAGTCAGGGCGCACAGGCATAGGCTAGGCTGGTTGCGCCCGTAATGGGGGGAGTAGTAGTGGTCCGGTGATGCCGTGGCGTATAGTGGGCGCACGCCAAGGCAGTAGAGCCGTGCGGCGGTCATCACAGGGATCTCCTGTTGTACGGATACCCAGAGGATAGTTCAGTGAAGGCGGTCGCATCATGGATGTTATGGATACATGATCCAGTCCCCAGTTGTTCGCTACACTAGGGAAGGTGTGATCAAGTCCGCTACATGTGACAATGCTGACTGCACGTGATCGAGGACGCATAAGATGGATCAGCAACTTACATTCGCGGACAGCGAGTTCAGCAACAAGCGCCGTCAGACCCGCAAGGAGAAATTCCTCGGCCGCATGGATAAGCTGATTCCATGGGCGCGCCTCGAAGCCGTTATCGAGCCTCACTATCCCAAGGCTGGAAACGGTCGTCGGCCGTACCCCTTGTCTAGCATGTTGCGCATTCACTGCATGCAGCAGTGGTATAACCTCAGTGACCCCGCCATGGAAGATGCGCTGTATGAGATTGCTTCAATGCGGCTGTTTGCAGGCTTGTCACTGGATAAAGCCATCCCCGATCACTCCACCATTCTGAAGTTCCGGCACTTGCTCGAACGCCACGATCTGGCCCGACAGGTTTTTGAAGAGGTGAACCAATGGCTGTGTGAGGCCGGTGTTCTTCTGAAAGAGGGCTCACTGGTTGATGCCACCATCATCGAAGCCCCCAGCTCCACCAAGAACAAAGCGGGTGAGCGTGACCCTGAGATGCATCAGGCCAAAAAAGGCAATCAGTGGCATTTCGGTATGAAAGCCCATATAGGTGTGGATGCCCGCACCGGTATCACACACAGTTTCAGCACAACTGCCGCTAACGAGCACGATCTCAATCAGGCTGACCAGCTTCTACATGGTGAAGAAGCATTCATCTTTGCTGATGCGGGTTACCGTGGCGCCGAAAAACGGGAAGAGCTGAAAGATGTCAGTGCCGACTGGCACATCGCCGAACAACCCGGGCAGCTGAAGACCCTGAAAAAGCATCCCCGGGTCAATAAGGTCAAAATCCGCACCGAGTATCTGAAGGCCAGCCTCCGCGCCAAGGTCGAGCATCCGTTCCGGATCATCAAATGCCAGTTTGGTTTTGTAAAAGCACGCTACCGTGGCCTTAAGAAAAATGACTGCAAGCTGGCCATGCTGTTCACGCTGGCCAACGTTGTGAGGGTAGACCAGATGTTGAGAGCGCAGGGGTAATCCGTCTGTACTGCCTGAAAAGGCGGTTGCAGTCGGTTAAAAAGGGTAAATACGCGCATTTTATGCCCCATATACAGAGAAAAAGCCGTTTTGATGGCTCTTGGGGGGCTTGTTCATACGTTCCCTAGGAAGCATTGCTCTCAATATTTAACATTGGGAGCCAAACTGTATCGAAACCTCAAAACTGCGCAGACTTTTAACCTACTTAAATAGATGTGTTTGAGTTTTACTAAACGGGGCGTGCAGGACACCTGAATACTTCACTTTTGTGCCAGGAGATATACTTCTGATGAAGGGCCGCTGCTGGGTCGATTGGGGTGGCAATAGTATTGCCATTAAGGCCGATTATCACATCATCCACAACAGGGCCTCCATGTACATGTTGAGAAACACATACTTTCCTATCACTGGTAAGACCTATAGCACCTCTATCGAAAGCTAGATGGTGTAGAGAGCACAGAAGTAACCCATTTTGGGGCTCGTCAGGTCCGCCCTGTGAATGCCATTTGACGTGCGCAGCCTCTAAGCCAATATCCGTATTGCCTAAGCGACCATCGAAAGAGCAAATTGCACACCGATGCTCATACAGCCTTAACAGTTTCCGTCGAAACTCAGGGTCCCGTTTCGCCTTGATAGTCTGGTCGTGAGTAGCAGGCATACCGACAGCGCTCAGAAGACCCTCATGTAGAGATGATGGGAAATGTTCTTCAAGAATCATTTGGGCGAGGTCGTTTACGATGTTTGGGTGAGAGGAAAGATAGGTGTGTAGAGGTTTGCTGAAGCCACCTTTGCAATCGACTTGCGACAAAACTGATGGAGGAATATCCCCAGTTTTTATTTGATTGCCGCGTGTTTGGATCACAGCATCCCGCTGGGGAATATCCCAGAAGTTCCCGTCGTTTTGCAGCCGCCAAAACGGGTATTCAGGATGGACTGACTGCCTTGGAGGGCCAAATTCCCTCAAGAGCTCCCCTAACTGATCATGCACACTGCTGTAGTTGGTTAAGCGTGGCTCATTACGTTGAAGAGATGCCAGCGCAAATAACAAGAGTAAAGGTTTGTGAGGAGCACGCTGCTTTCCTCTTTTCCAGACAGAGACATCACGCAGATCTTCGATCATCCTTTCAACTTCGTTAGATGGGCTGTCATGAAGCTTCCCTGGAGTCATCTCACTATCCTGGATTGATAAAGGTTTTGCTGGCTGAGGGGGTGTTGTATCCATAAGCACGAGTAGTTGTGCTAGGCTAATTGTCCTTAAGCGTTATTCCGATAGATCTCTAGTTGTCTTTCTTGAAGTGCTTGAGAACTATAAGGAAGTCGTCAACTACAAGGAAGCAGCGATGAACTTCACAAAGCTAATGGACACGCTGGCTCGTTCCTCTGCCCAAGCGGTCAGCACACTCGGTCATGGCTCTCCCGAAGCTGATCAACTTAAAGATTACCTTTACATCGAAACATCCATCGAGCACGACTTCAAAGTAGCTCTAGACAATATCTCGGATCAACGCGCCATCATATTTTTGTGCGGATCTAGCGGAGATGGGAAGTCTGAAATCCTAAAAAGGCACTATCAGAAGTATTCCGATCATATCACCTTCCATCTTGATGCTACCCATAGCTTCAAGCCTGATCAGAATGCAATAGAAGCCTTAGACCAAGTGTTTGACAGATACAAAGAGGCTGGTAAACCGTTGGTGGTAGGGATAAACGTGGGGATGCTTTTTAACTATGCATCGACTGGCTCCGAACGTCACGTTGAGATCAAGCAGTCGATCGAGCGATTCACACAAAGCGAGTCGCCTATAGACGGGCATATTTTTCTTAACTTTGAAGACTACCCCAAATTCAGTCTGCAAAATGGAGAGGCTGGTTCGGCGTTCATAAGCGAGTTATTGGATAAGATCGCTGCTCCCATCGAAGCCAACCCTCTCTACTTGTCCTACCAAAATGCATGCCGCAATCATCAGTCTCGGGTCTTTGATAACTACAGACTGTTACAGATAAAGGAGGTTCGTGAGCGTATTGTCACTCTGCTCCTGTTCGCACGACTGAGGTACGATCAATTCTTATCAGCGCGAACGCTACTAGATTTTGTCCACCACTTGATCTGCGGACCGGGCTCTCTGTTCGATAACCTGTTTATTCGAGGACAAAACGAACTGGCAGACATCGTTAGTCACTTCGATCCATGCTCCGTCCGGACTCAAAAAATTGATCAGTTCTTGGTTCAGCAGTCTCTGGGCGTCAGTGGAACAGAGTTTGGAGAGTTCAAGTCACAGTTTTTGAATGATTTCTGCTTTGGTGACCTCGAGCCTAGTGAATGGCTACGAGCCTTTTATGTATTGTCAGGTCACCCTATCGGTAATAATTACCATCAGCGTTTCGCTTCGGATTTTAAAGAGAGTCTATACGAACGCTATATCGAAGTATGGCGATTACATCAGCACTATGACCACAGTAGCGAGAAGAAACAGCTTGTTCGCCACTTTTACAAAGACCAAATCGTCTCTGCTCTTATGCGCTTCGGCAACCGCCTTCAACCTTCCCTTACAAGCAGGCGCCAAATTTATCTCAGCGAGCGAAATGGGGTTGTAATCTCGGCAGAGGCCGATGTTCGCCCTGATTTGAAGCGCATACAAGAAGCGCAGACCAAGAGCATTCACCATTTCTACGTTTGCCTCAAGGTCGGTGACGAACAGGTGAGGCCTTTGCCTATTAACGTAAGCTTTCTAGAGCTCATCTTGAAAATTAATGATGGTTATCGACCCAACAAGCACGATAAAAACACCATTGTCATTCTTGAAGAAATGATTGATGAGATCACCAAAGTGGCGAGGCAGGCCAAAACCATCCACTTCACATCGGGAACTAACCATGTGTCGCTAACAAACGAGGTGGATGATGACGAATTTGTAGTGGGAGGCATGGAATGAGCATCCAAACAAATTTGGAGCGGTTAGCGCACCAAGAGATTCAAGAGCGTAATCTGATCAATCACTATCTGCCGTTTAGACAACAGCGTAACAAACCTGCCGAGTATGACTTTGATGCCATCGCTGGTGATGTGCTCTCCAGTGCTCTTAGGATAAAGCTGAAGCAAGGTTATAGCCTGGAATCGTTTGTGGAGAGAGCTCGTGCCGCAGTCAGTTCTAAACTAAGCGATGACTCGATCAATGACTTCATTGACCAGATGTACTTTGATGGGTCTGGAAAATCGGGTTTGTTTAAGGTATCGCCGGAATTTCTTCTATTCAAGGCAAACTCCGCAGAAGCGGGCGCAAGTAAGCATGTCTGCCGCCTCTTTCGTAGCTTTCTGGCTACACGTCAAAAAGAAATACCGCTCCTGATGAACGAGGTGAACTTTCTTGAGGCTGAATTGCTCTCGGAGCTTCAAGAGAACCTCACCTCGCACGCACCTGACTCTACTGAAGTACCATACCTTCCTTTTTTGGCGGAGTTTTTTTCTAAGGACCTCAACTTTCTATGTCAGCACCCTAGCTATCTGCTTCAGAACACTAGGGCATTCCTTGGGTTGTACAATTTTTTATATAGTGCGCAGCTCGCGCTTAATATAAATGCTTGGGACTCAACGCCAGAAACAAAGCCACTTTACTTCATTCTCGATACGGAGCGTGCAAGTGTTGAGAGAAAGCAGGTGCGCGAGTCTTACCCTTGGCTAAAGGAAAAAGTCGCAGATCTCTTTCCGATTCTGTCGATGCTCGAGTACTTCAATCAGATTCAAGAAAAAAACGCACCTCGCTATCCGCTATGGCGCTTTGTCGAACATATAAAAAACGCCTCGTCCGAAGAGCAATTGGTTGGAGTAAAAGCCATGCAGGAGTTCGCAAAGAACTATTGCGCAAAACGTGGAGTGGACATCCCCGACCAATTACCCCATTCAGAAGCTTCCATGGTGAAATTTCTGACGGCTAGTGCGCGTGAAATTTTTAGCAAACGGGGATCAAGCCAGTTCACGGTTAACAGCCGTGTTGTGAATGCGTTTGAGAATGAGGTCGCGCAGCACTTTGTACAGTCTCGAGGGCGCTCTGGCCGGGTGTTGATACTTAACCAAGACTACCTCCTTCTGCTCACAAACTTGGCTGTGGGAGAGCGGGAACAGCTCCAGTTTCAGCAGCTACTAGAAGCTTTCAAGAATCGAGGGATTTGGTTCGACCGACAGTCAGAACAAGCGCTTATCAATTTTTACGAGCGCGTCGGAAATGTTGAACGGATGAGTGATAGCGGGGATGCAGTCTATGTCAGAAAAACACTTTGAAGCTTTTCTCATTAAGAATTTGCGGGAATGGCTCGAGCTGCGAATAGAGCCAGGTGCTCGCTATCAGTTTAAATCACCGGATCCTGACAACACCAAAAAGCTCGTTGATCAGCTGGCTGCCTCCCGCGATGGGGTGCTTTCCGTAGAAGGCCAAGGCCTTTCGTTTTTACATGTCGCAAACCAGCGACTCATTATCGCGGGACATCTAGAGCAGCATGATGTCACACACAGCTGCTATACCGAAAACTACATTTCTAGACTACGTGATGCTGTTGCTGCACAGGAACCGCCTTTTGATAACTGCGCCTTGCTTGTTGTTCACAACAGCCTGCTCGATACCCTGATCAACAGTGCGCTAGATCTTGCGCAGGGAAGATCAGTGTGGTCGCCTCAGGTGATTAAAGAACAGCTTGAAAGCCTTATCTCTCAGGATCTAAACAACCAGGTCGCTTCGCATTGCTTGCTCGAGCACCAAGTGCGGCTGATTACAGAAGATGGATCCAGCGTGTTTGGCTTCAGGCACCTTCATGACTCTATGATCGATGGTGATCTCCGCTTCGACGAACTTGGCCTTTTCAATGACCCTGCTGTTCTCAGCAACACCAATGTCAAACAAGTTGAAAAGCGCCTTGAGGCCAACCGTCAGTTGCGCGCTGAAATAGAGTTTGCGGTAGAGCACTATCCAAACGAACTGGAGGATCGGCTTTCAAAGTTTGGTTCAAAATTCATCCAGAAACACTTTGGCGAGAATGCGGAAGAGCCCTGGACCGAACTCGACTTTGGCGCCTTCAAAGAGGAAGAAGAGCGCCAAAAGAAACTGTCTCTGGAGTTTGAGTCGCTTGAGAGCGAAGGCTGCGTTGTTCACCAGCGCAATAAAAGAGAAACAGCAGCGGGGCTTCGCGATAAGCACTTAATGATCGTCGTACCATCTGGGCAAGATAGTTTCGATTTCAAGATTAAGTTCGTTGGGCAGAAGCTAGAGAAGAAGGAACTGCAAGTTCAGCCTAAACAGGTCTCCAATAGCCTCGTTATTGATCATCTCCCCCGGGGAACACGTACAACCTTTCATGTCAGCGGCCCTTCCACTACCGACCCCCTATTTTTCAGCCTGCGACTAAACCGTGATTCGGCCAATGAAAAGTACAGCTTTCACTGCATGGTCGTCACAGAAGGAGGTTTTCACCTCAGCAGCTTAGAAAATCAGTTCCTCATTAATCGCAGCAAGCAGGCACTGATTCTTCAGGCGGAGCAGCAGGTTATTGAAATCAACCCCGACCTTGATGAGACACTGGTTCTTGAAGACAGTGGCCAAATGGTTTCTATACAGCAGTATGGAAAGCTGGATTTCCAGCAGTTATATGAAGAGTCGGATGAGGTTCGGTTTACTCTTAATAACGGTGCTTCCGAGCTCCGCATATTGGTTGAGGGCGAATCCAGCAAGGAGAGCCTCTATCTACCTCTCATGCTCGACTCGGGTCGTTTCAGCCAGCTATACAGTAACGATGATTACAACGCCGTCTATCGCAAGAGCAAAGAGACCGTAGTCCTCGACAACCAGGAATCTGAGCCACTATTCTTCAGGAAACAGATGCTCCTTGTTGAGTCGGCTTTCGTTGATGAGCAACTAATTCAATGGAATCAGACGTCGGGTAAGGGGCTTCCCGCAAAATTCTTGGAAATGGCGGATAGCGAGCTTTACTGCAGCTACAAAGCCTTTCTTAGTTACTTCTCTGAGCGCAAGACCTTACCCTCTTTGGCTAGTTGGGGGCCAGAGCTTGTCGAACTTGCCACTGCTTTCGTTAATTCCTATATCGAATACCTGGCAACGCTCCCGAAGGGACACACACTATCAACAACAGCAGGCCCGGTTATGAAGTTGGGCTATGCAAACATAGAGGGCAAGAAGTACTTCACACCTTTCCACCCCCTAGTGATAGCGTATTTTATAAATCTGATCGAACGGATCAAAATCGATGGGGATGCTCGTAGCTTCAAACAGCTGCCCGACGTCACAAAAAGTCGACTTACCCCCAGAGGGCTTATCCCTCATCTTTATGATCCGGCATCCGGCTACAGCTATACCCAGTCCGTAGACGAAAATGCGCTGTGGTTGGAGGTAGTTCCTCACCAAGACACCAGCTTTGACTTCGTCAGCACGCTAGTCAGACACAAGATAGAAGAGTTCACGTCGACCTTTTCGCAACTCTTCAAACAGGTTGAAGATGCCCCAATTCTGATAAATTCCGTCAACAACGGGGACAACAAGGAGCTGTTCAAAGGCTTGTTGTCGTATTACCAAGCCCACCTCGAAAAAGGGCTTCATGTTCATGTAAACCTCTACGACGACGAACAGGAAGAGACAGAGTTCGACGTCTTCGCTGAGATGGGTCTCTACGACGAAATTAAGGCGCGTTATCGGTTGGATAAAGGCGCTTCACGACGTAATGCGGACACCATCATCGACTTACTTCGTACACGGCTCACATTTAGCAAATTCAAACATGAAGCGGCAGAAAAGCAGGCCTACGCCCATCTAACGTTCTTTAAGAACAATCAGAAGGTGGAAGCGGTTGATAACAACATTGATGAGCACTTGTCGGGTGCGGCCTGTGGCGGGCTGTTAAATGGCGAGTCGTCGCGGAGCGAAAATGGCCGCTTCTTTACTGCGTTTGGTCTTAAAGGGGTCGAGTATAGTGATAAGCCACATCTTCAGCTGGCGAAGCTAATCGGGACCCTCTCACGTCCCGCACAATCCAAGAACGACGTGTACCACGATCACTCAGCGATTAGCTTGGCGGTTAGCGAAGAGTTTCGAAATCTCTTGCAGCGCTCCTACGACAGCTCAGTATGGACAACCATCATCGACCCCAAGGTTACCCTCGAATTTTTTGAGAGCACCAAGGGGGTTATCCTGATTCATTACTCCGATCAGTACACCAGCTCTGCAGGTTATGACGCCATCACTGTTACAAAGCAAGTCGACCTATATAAAAGTGTATTGGGTAGTAGTGGCGATGACCTTATCCGTGAGTTCAACGCTTTTAACGGCGAGTGGTTGCTGAAGCTCATCACTGACCCCTCTACCGAAAAGATTGCTAAGCAGGGAATCATTGGTGCCTACAAAGTCGTTTCCACAATGCTGGGTGACACCGATATCACCTGGGTACCTCTTTCAGTTGCTGAAATGATTAGAGTGGCCGGCAATATTGGTCTTGCTATGTCAGACAGCGATTTTTCCCGCTACAACCGGAATCTACGTAAAGGCGCGATCTCCGACGACATCCTATTTGCTGGCTTTAAAGAGGGGCAACTTTATTTGTTGCCTGTTGAAGTCAAGGCGGGCTCACGCCCCAACTATGAGAAGGCGCGTACACAAGCCATCGAGCTGAAGCGCTATATGGAGGAGGATCTGCTGGGACCGGATACGCTTGAAGCAACAATCTATCGTGCCCTGTTCATCCGCCAGGTTTTACTACAGATCGAAAAGTATCAGCTTTACGATGTGTTTGAAGACGGCTACTTTCAGTCGCTACTTTCAGAACGCGAGTACTGGCTGGACGGTAACTATAGTATTGCGCAGCTACCCAATTACCCCAAGGGAATGGTGGTCGCTCATATCAACGCGGAAAGCTGCTTCTCAGAGCACTACGAAGAGAAAGAGAGTGTGTTACAGGTTGAAATTCCCATGGGAATTTTGGACACACTCGTCAGCACACCCCAGAAACAGCTCACAGCAGACATCCGTGACAAGAAGATTCTGCAGATACCGAGCAACTACTTCTTGGACCAAGTACTAAATCACGAACCAACTGCGCCTGAGAGTACTGAAGCTCCGGTTCAGCCACAGCCGGAGTCAGTCGTTCAACAAGCAGAACCTAGTGTTGATAGCCAAGAAGGCAACGAGGTTGATACACCGCCAGTATTATTGCCAAATGCCGAACCGCTGAGAGTCCAGTTTGGGACCGATGTACAAACAGGTCAGCCGGTCTACTGGGAGCCGACCAACACGGAAAAGCTTTTTAACACCAATACCGGAATTATCGGGACCATGGGTACCGGTAAGACCCAGTTCACTAAGTCTGTAATCACGCAGCTCTATCGTAATCAGCACCAAAACGTATGCGGAACACCTATAGGCATTCTGATCTTCGACTACAAAGCGGACTATGTGAAAGAGGACTTCGTTGAGGCGACCAACGCCAAAGTGTTTGACCTTTACCATTTACCGTTCAACCCGTTTGCATTGTTTGGCAATCGGCCGATGCAGCCGGTACATACCGCTAACTTGTTCCGCAGCACCCTGGCTAAGGCGTTTGGGCTAGGCAACAAGCAACAAAACAAGATTCGTACTCTAGTGATGGACGCCTACGAACGCGCAGGAATCCAACCACAGGACCGAAGCAGCTGGACGAAACCTGTTCCTACCCTGGCGGATGTTTGGGCGCTATTTCAAGACCAAGAGAAAGTTGAACAAGACTCCCTTTACGCGGCGCTTGATGACCTGATGAGCTTTGCGATATTTGAACCAGATAATGCGAAGACCAAGTCGCTTTATGATCTTGTCGATGGTGTGAGCGTCATAAATCTTTCTGGCTATGATCCCCAGATTCAAAACTTAGTCGTCGCACTGACTTTGGATTTGTTCTATACGCAGATGCATCAGCAGGGCAGCTCCAAGCTGGATGGAAGTTATCGCCAAATATCCAAGATGATATTGGTAGATGAAGCCGATAACTTTATGTCGCAGGATTTCGAAAGCCTGAAGAAAATTCTAAAGGAAGGACGCGAGTTTGGCGTTGGTACGATCCTATCAACTCAGGAACTTACGCACTTCAAGACAGGTGATAACGACTATTCCAGCCTTGTTCTTTCCTGGATTATTCATCAGGTCGCTAATATAAAATCTCAGGAAATTAAGGCTATTTTCAATACAAAGGGCAAACAGGATGAAGAATCCTATATGAACCATATTCGAAAACTTGAAAAGCACTTTAGTTTGTATGTCGATGGAAAAAAGGAAGTCAGAAAGATTAAAGATTTGGCTTTTTGGGAAATAAAAAATGAGCAGTAAATCAAGAACAAGAGAAAATGCTTGGAAAGGAATACCAAATTATTTTTTTTCAACGTTATTCAATGCCCTCAAAAGCATAAAATTCATGGTCTCTTTTTTCTTGGGAATGCTCCTAATTGGAGGCATGGGAATTTGGGTACCATATATATTCAACAGGTCTGAAAATGACGTTTTTTTAGATAGCCAAGCCCTTTTTACTTATAGCCTTGCCATACTTGGCACTATTTTTATTGAATACGCTCTAAGTAAAAAAGACACCGGAGACAAAGCTCTCCTGGCAATTTTACTCGGTGTTATTTCATTTTGCCTTTGTATATATGGATACTATGAAACAAATGCAGGCTTTGAAAAATATACAGCTTTTGGTGCCGCCTTATCGATGACCCTTTTTATACTAGCAAACGCAAATGACGAAAAGTACGACTCCGACGATGAGCCCCCGAAAGCTAGCAGTACGGGGTATAAAACTGCGGAAGCCAATAGAATAACAGATGAATAGGAGTCGGAAGTAATGTTTCCTTTTACAGCCCCTGCAATAAAAATAGAACAGCCTCTAGGTATATTTTATATAGTTTCTCTGCCTGCATCTTTGTTACTAGAGACCTGTCACTCAATTAAAACAGAAGTTTTAGAAGACTTAGAAGAAGATGCCTATCATCCTATAGGAAAAATATTTGATAGAATAAAGGGCACTCAGAGAGAGAGGAAAAAATCCAGACTAGAGGAGATAAAGAGATACTCAGAAACTGTTGATGCCTGCTTTCCTAATTCTATAATATTGGGAGCTAACTACGATGAATTAGGGAGACTAGAATCAAACTCTGAACTAAAGTGGTCTGTAGAAGCATTTGACGATAATTTTTATTATCTGACAATACCTACAAAAGCCAAACTTGCTTCGATCATTGATGGACAACATCGTGTTTTTGGTTTCAAAGACTCCTCAGCTAAGAATATGAGTCTACTATGTTCTGTTTTTATTGATCTACCAATGGCATACCATGCTCAAATCTTCACAAAGATCAACACAACGCAAAAAAGAGTAGATAAAAATCTTGCTTACAACCTCTTTCAATTCGATATGGCACAAGGAGACTCTAATACATGGTCTCCCGAAACCCTATCAGTATATTTCTCCCGAGTCTTGGCTGAAGACAATGAGTCCCCTCTTAAAGGAATGATAAAATTGGGAGTCTCAGGATCGAGAACAGAAACATCTATATCGATGGCATCTGTAGTAGATGGAATTTTGTCCCTAATTACATCGAACCCTGAAATTGATCGAAACAAAATGCATGCTGTTGCACTTGAGGATGGTAGGGATAGATCATTACTTAAAGATATAAATTCTAATGCACCGTTAAGAGGTCTTTTTTTGCATAAGAAAGACAGAACCCTTTACAACATCATAAATGATTACTTAACCGCTGTTACTAAGCAGATTTGGAAAGGAAGAGGGCAAGATAGTATATTTAGAAAAACACTTGGAATACAAGCTTGTTTTGATGTTCTAAAGGAATTAGCAAAAAAAGAAAATAATAAAACCGATCTTAATTTTGATTATTTCTATGATTTAATGCGAAATTCTAACAATATTGACTTTAACGTTGAGTTTTTTGGTGTTCAGTCGAAAGTAAGGGCCAGGATAAAAAACACCCTTTTAGTTTCTTTTGGGATTAAAGATATAGATGAGCTAAGGTGCTCAAGAGAAGACAAAGAAAGAATAAAAGAAATAACAGCTTGTTAGAGTAAAAAACATGGGCGTTACGGAGTAAACGTAGCGCCCACTCAAAACATCTCACAAAGCGCAGGAGAAAGACTGTAGAGTTTTTTGATTTCTTAAACTTGCAATTCCATCTTCAACATGAGCTGCCCAGGCTTGCTCTAGCTCTTTCGGTGTATGGTCCGGATAGTATCTTCTAAGTAAAGTTTCCACTGCCAACTCGAGATCACCTAACCAGACAGATTTTTCTAAATCCATGCCCTTCGACAAATCGATAGGCTCCCCTGAAAAGCGATACCCACTTTCCATTGACCGAAAAAAAGCGATTCTCGAAGATATATTAGGACTAACACCAGTATAGGCCTTAAGCTTCTTCAGCTGTTCACCGGTCTGGTATTTAACGTGCATACGATTGGGCAGCATTAGATAGCCTCCTGCTGAGCACTCTTCCAGAAATAGCCTTCAGATAGTCGCGATGACTTCGTATGGCCATCAAAGACAATTTCGTAGCCGTGGGAGATATCGTCTTCCAACTCTTCGAAGTAGCCGTTATCTATCTCTGTATCAGTGGATAGGATAACCACCTGATGACTGGCAGAGGGAAAGTAGAACTGAACCAGCTTATCCCTATGATGCGAATCCAATCGTCCGAGAGGGGTATCAATAATAACCGGCAATTTACGCCCTGAGGTGCGGCCTAAAGCTTCCAAGATTGCGATGGCATAGATCTGCTTCTCACCAGCGGACAGCTCTTTACGGTTAATCACTTGCTCTTGGTCATCTACCAGTTCCACATCAAAGCTTTTAGCGTTAATGCGAGCGTGGATATTAAGATCTTCCTTACGGGCCAGCTGTTGGTACGAGTTCATAAACTCGACTTCCAGTTTTTTCACCCGCGTATGTGTCAATAATTCAGCGAAGCGATCGAGTAGTAGCAATGCCTTTTGCGCGTTACTAACACCTTCTGAGCTGTTGGTAAGCGCACGATGCTTGTCATGTAGCTTCTGCTCTTTGCGCGCCAACTCTAATGCCTTGCGATACGTATCCTTCGCATTGAGCAGTGCCTGGCGGTAATCAACTTGGTGCTGCACACGCTCACGCTCGAGCTGACGGATTTCTTCGAAGGTCGACTGAAGCTGCTCCTCATCGGGGGCGCGAGCAATATTGAGCGAGGCATTGTCTAGTTCATATTCAGTCTTTTTCAGCGCTTTACGGTCGGCATCAAAGCGACTCCAGGCCGATTCTGATGCCTCTGTAAATTGCTGCTCCAGAAGACGATATTCCCTATCTGATAAGTCCAGCAGCACCGGTGCAGCTTCGGCAGGACTCAACTGTTCTACGAAACATTGATTTATTGCGTTAAGAGCTTCTTCAGGTATAGCTTTTACGCCAGCTAGTGCACTTTGCAACTGCTCACGCAACCGACCCACCTCGGCACTAACATGCTGTTTCTGCTTTGCAATCGCTTCTTGCTCCAAGGTGTCTAGCAATGACTTCATAGTGTTGGGAGCCAGGGCGAGCGGTAACAGACCATCCAACTCGAGTCGAATAGCTTTCTCTAAGCGAACTTTCTCATTGTCTAGTGTTTTAACTTTCGCTGTTTCACTCTCTTTGCTCTGCGCCCACGCCCCACCTTCAGCACTTAAGACCGCCTCAAGTTGAGCAATACGCGCCGCCGCTCCGGTTATGCTGGTTTCCTTAAGAGCAGCCTCATTACGATACCCTTCTGCTACTCGGTCTAAAGTCGTCCGAGATTCGCTAATCGCGTTTAGCTCTTCGATGATTTTCTGAGGTAGGGCTTCGGCACCTTGCCGCTTAAGGTAGATCTCGAGATCACTTTTCAAACGGTTGATCAGGTCAATGCCGAGCAGGCGTTTCACCGCGGTTTGCAGAATTGTTCCTGATTCATCTTCGGCGAGTTCGGCAATTTTCTCGCCATCGAAGAAGAACAGGTCTGCAATGCCTGCAGGAATCAACTCGTTGAGAAACCCCTGGCATTGATCGTAATTGAGCTCAGAGCGTGGTTCACCGTTCTGAACAATACTAAGACGATCTCTCTTACCGCGTTTCCAGCTGCGGATCACCACATACTCGCTTTCTTCACCATCTTGGGCAAAGGTGAAAACAAGCTCGATGCTAGCCTGGTCTGGTCGGCTGCCTTGGCCCTCTCCCTTGTGGATCAGTGCATCCAGTTGGTCTGTGTATTCATTCTGGCTAAGCGTGCGTCCAAAGGCTTGCCGTCCATAGAGCACCGTTCGTACTGCGGAGAGAATGGATGTCTTCCCAGCCCCGTTGAGTCCGCCAAACAGAACAATAGGTTTAGCGTGTCCAAAACGGTCAACGGTTGGTTGAAGGTCGACCTCGTGGACGCCTCTAAATACTCGAAAATTATGCAGGACTAATTTTTTAATAATCATATTAATTCGGGCTCCTGTGCTCGCTTCAGGAGTCCGTCGACTTCTCTAATGGCTTCTTCGTATTGCTCGATTGTTTTCTTATGCAGATCGAATTCGTGCTTGGCTTGAACCTGTGAATGCTTGGCCTGAATCTGCTCCAGGGAGCCCCAGTCCTGCTTCAACAAGGTGCCTATCTTATTGAAGACATTGCTCCGACGGCTCAGCCCTTCCATAGACAATTCGAGCTCAATCAGCTTTTTGATCAGTGCAGGAGCAACGTCAAACTCATCACCCAGCTGCTCAAGCAGCTTTGCATCTTCAGCATCGAAGCGAGCGCGATCGTTCTCAGACCATTTCAAATCTTTGCCGTAGACCCGCTGGTAGATGGTTGGTAAGGAATCCTCCCAGTCGGGCTCGTTAGGGTCAGCAAACCATTGCTGTCGGATTGCATGCAGCTCAGGTTCCGTGATCAAAGTGATGGTGTGACCACTATCATTGAGTTGTTTTTCAATTGTGAGTAGTTCTTCGAGCCATTTCTTTCGGTACTTAAGCCAGTAAGGGCCCAGAATGATATCGCGCTCATTAGCGAGCTCATTTTCATTTTTGGCGCGCTGGTAAATTACGCGGCCATCTCGACGCTTATAATTCCGATACTTTTCTTTGTTTACTGGCTCACTAGTCATGGCTAGCAGATCACGGAACCGGAGAAGTGGAAGCATCCATTCCTCACCGTTCTCTATAAGCGCTTCCATGGCTTTATCTTTGGTAACCACAGTGCACGTCCAGCAACCAAATCGAGAGTTGCCGCAAGAAGGCGTACTTTCATCAATGACTAGCGGACACTCGCCCTGATTCGATGAATGCATGTAGAGCGTCCAAAGAGGAAGGTTGCTGGTCCCCCAGGGGCTTTCCCATTCATCGATGAAATCAGAATACTTATAGCCGCCACGTAATAGCGCCCAGACATCATTCACATCCCATGTTTCTATAGGTGTATAAACGAAGGCGTTCGACAGAGTAGTATGTCTCGCCAAGCGAGAGCCATCCATTTTATGTTTGGCTATAACCTGTGCACGAGAGGAGCTCTCAGCGCTACGAGAGCCCAATACGATGATGACTTCATCATATTCTGCCACAGTCTCCTTAATAAACTGGCTGACTGGGTCAATTTTCATGCGCTCTGTACACCAGCGAAATTGCCGTGTTGGGGCTGGGTAACCTTTACCCAAGAGGTTGACCCAAAAAGTATCACTAGTTTTGGGTGTAACTAGGTGAGTGCTAATGGGTAAGTTGTCTCTTTCTGCGCCCTTAGCAATAGCATCTAAAGTACCTGTGATCATGTCGACGACAACAGGTGTCTCAACAAGAGTATCTGACGAAATTACGAAGATAGGCTTGGTCCTATCTTCTGGCTTTAGCCCTAAAAGAGCAATGTAAATCAAAGCCATAGTAGCGGTAGAGTCTTTGCCGCCACTAAACCCGATAACCCAAGGGCGTTTGTCCGAGCAGTAGATGCGTTGAACTTCAGACACAAAGTCGGAGAGGTTGCGGCCAGCAAACTGACCGTCGTTGATGAAGTTCTCATAGTCTTCTAAGTCGAAGTTTTGGACTAAAGTATTCATGATGAGAGCTGCTCTTCCAGTGCTCGTTCTTCAGGTGTCAATTTCAAGTCAAGCGTCAGTTTGAGCTTGTTGCAGGTCAGCTGGATCGCCACATTGGACTTGCTCAGCTTTCCATGGACCATATTGCGTTGTAGCCACTCGGGATTGGCTTTGCGCCAGTCGACTGACTTGAGTTTTTCCAGACGCTCTTTCCAATTGTTGGGGGACTCGCAAAGAAGATCCTTTCCAAGAAGCCCCAAAGCGTGTAGCCCAACTCCATGTGCGTGAATATATTCCTGCCTTAGCTGTGCAGGCGTAACTTCCTTTCGGTGGGCATGGTGCCAGTCTGGAATGTTGTTATAAACAGCTTGCCAGTATTCGAAGGCCGTAACTTTTTCACTGTCGTCATAGCCGTCTTTGGGGCCCTTGCTCAATAGGGCTCGAGTTGCTTGTCGAATACTTGAGAGAGTAAATAACTTGTTTGAATTTAATGAGATGCTTGATTTTTCCATCTCAGTGAGCCCTTTGAAAGGTAAGCCTTCTGTTGCCAAGTAACGCGCCAAATGTGAAGACGGATCTCTATGGTCATATAGAGTTGAAAGGGATGGGCTTGGTTTGACCGCGTACTTGTTCAGGTCAGCGAACATTTGCTGACTTCTTTGAAGGCCTTCATCTACAAAGAAGAGAACGGGTATGTTGTCATGCCCAAGTTCGGGGCGTTCTTTTACCGCTTCCTCTATAGCTTTGCGTCTGTGTTGCCCATCATTCACCAGAATCTGTGCATCCATGGGCACTTTGAGAGTGCCCATATTGCTGCCCGTACTTAGCTCTTCAAACTGTACCTCAGCTCCAACAGAGGCTGTAAGTGCAGAGAAAACATAGCTTTTGGGGTTGTCTAGCAGGTACCTTACCATATCCGGGATACGGGATTTGTTCAGGGTACGTTGCGCCCGCAGCTCAGGGGGAACTTCCTCTTCGTCGTACATGAAGATGCGAGGGATGATTCTAAGTGGGCAAGTGGCTATATAGAATGGATGCCCTGCTTGAACACCTCTTACAGCAGGGAAGGCGTAACAATATCCAGATGTATCACTCATGACTATTACCGTTTATCTGATCACGTAAATCGCAGACACTTACGTAATCTGGTCACGTAATTTTAAAGTAATTGACTCTTCGAGTCTGCGCTTGCAGCATCAATTTTCTCTACGGAATGTAGAGCGTACTACTGAGAATGCATTAACAATCCCTCTTGGCCCTCAGAATGAAGGGGGGCGCATTCAAGCAGCCAACGCTGATGTCTACTACTGCGGATACCTCTCTTTGAAGAGCTATGGGATACCCATTTTGGGTTGTTACTCATGGCACTTTGGCCACCGGCATCACGCAGATAGCGGGCCAAAGTGGTCATGGAGGAATTCCCACACCGTGTCCTGGGTGACATGCAGGTCCAAATATTCCTCAACACGGTGGCAATGTTCGGCAGCACACGATCCAAGTAGGCCAGTCCGACGGAGCAAAGCTCCAGTGTTAGTTGATCATGGTCCATCAGTGACACTATGGGTTGCTGATAGCTACCATTGCGGTAAGTCGTAGTCTTGCCAATATCGTGAAGGAGTCCGGCGATAAACCCTGCTTCTTGCATCTCGATTGGCATTTCGGGTTCGTTTAGTTGAATCATACTAACCACATTGCCTGCAACAGACAGAGAATGCTCCAGCAAGCCACCTGGGTAAGCGTGATGATCATTCTGACTGGCAGGGAATTGCGTGAATGCCTGCAACCGATCACGGCGCTCAAGTACCAGCTTCACGAAGTGCTGAAGGGGCTTGGTTTGCAGACCAACAACTGCATGTACTAGCTGATTGGAAGTATCCGGTAAAGGACATAGGTCCCGGGGCAGAGTATAGAGGCAGGGCAGAGACATGAACTGGTCCAACTTGGGTTTACCAATATAGGTTAGGTCGAGCACAGGGTTCTGATCCTCCCAGATACAGTGCCCCATCACTTCAACCAGCGATAGGTGACCTAGTGCACCGTCCTCGATATAGCACTGAGCATCGGCAAATGCCGTATATGTCATACTCCAGCAGCTGAGTTTCAACTCATGAACAGGTTCTCCATTCTGGTCTGTGTGAGTGACCAGTTTGGTGATGCGCAGCAGGTCGTGGTGAGGCTGCGTATGGTTAGCTAAGAAGCTATAAATGGCCATAACGTTTCTCCTGTCAGCCAGATGACTGATCGTTCTCGTCTTTGTGAGTGCGAACCAGATTTTCAAATGCAGATCCGTCCATTCGCGTCAGGTTGGGGATATAGCGCGAGTAGACCTTGAACAACATTTCCGTGGATGAGTGCCCAAGAAATCGTGCGACCCACTCTGCGACTTCACCTGATGCCAGAAGTAGCGTGGCGCAGGTATGGCGAGTTTGGTAAGGGCGGCGCTTTTTGAGCCCAAGGTAACGGAGGAGCGGGTACCAGACGCGTTTGGTAACGTTGTGCTGATCCAAAGGCTTACCTAGGGTGTTACAGAACACATAAGGGCTTAACCGCCCGGTACTCTGGTATTGATCCCTCAGCGCATCATAAACAGGCCCGAGCATCGGGATCTCGCGCTGAGAACCATCGGTCTTGGTATATTCCGTCTGCCCAGCAATTAATGTTTCCCGAACCAAAATTTGGCGTTTTTCGAAATCTACGTACTCCCATTTAAGACCATCGATTTCACCGGAGCGCATGCCTGTAAAGAACCGCAAGGTGTAGTAGTTGCGGTAGTCTTCACGTACTTGCTCAATGATGCGATTGACTTCAAACAGTGAGAAAGGCTCGATATGTACCTTCTGTAACCTGAGCGGTTTGATGTTCCGGTAAGGGTTTTCAAAGGCAAAACGATCTGATGCTTCGTCCAAGAGCAGTTTTACCAAGCCCATCCGGTTATTCAGGCTCTTGGCGGAGATGCACTTATTTCCGTTGCGCCCAGGCAGTTTTGATTGCTGACTGCGGTACTCCATCAGTTCGGCTTTGGTGATTTGAGTGACCGGCTTGTCACCAAAAAATGGCAGGATGGAACTGTCCAACAATGAGCGAACATTTCGGATATGCGAGTTGCGCCATTCAATTTTGACTTCAGAGAACCACTGCTCGGCAAACTCAGAGAAGAGAGGGGCTGTAGCGTCACTGCGGACCTTCTGCTCATCTGTATGAGCAACAGAAAACTTCTTGGCGTTTTTGCTGGTTGGGAAAAAATCCGCATACTGGAATTGGCCGAGCACTATCAATGCTTCGATTCGTTTCAGCAATGCCTCAACTTTTTTCTTGTTGGCAGGGGTATCAGGTAAAGCTGTTTGCTCGCGGCAGCGGACTCCCATGAAATTAAAGTCCATGTAGAGGTTGCCAGTCTCCTTACGTGTACGGACCTTACCCATAGCACACACCGCCATTTGCCATTGGAATCTCCAAACTGCTGGTGCGTGTGCCATGCAGCATTTCTTCTTCCACCGCTTCCCAGAGGTACAAGATCTTACGGCGGCCAAAGGGCTTGATGTAGTGCTTGCCTTCAATCAGTACGCTGTCTTTCAACGACTGGCGAATTGTGCGGCAGTCATACTTGATCCGCTCGGAGAGCTCTTCTGTGGTCAGGTAAGTGTATTCAGTTCCCATAGCCTTTAACCCTATGCGCTGTTACGCTATCTCAACTAAAAATATTCTCAATGACAGAATGTCATCCTGAATGGCATTATAGATAGCAAAAACACTTTTGCAATAGCTTTATGCCATTCTGAGTGACATTTGTTTGCCTAAGGTGGTTTTATGGTTCGTTGTCATTTGGCGCGGCTCATGGGTGAGCACAAAATGAAGGTGATAGATGTCGCTAGGGAAACCGGGCTAAACCGCAACACGGTTACCTTGCTTTACAAAGAAACGGCCCAGCGTATTGATCTAGATGCCATCGATAAGCTTTGCAAGTTGTTCAACTGTGCGGTAGGTGATTTGCTCGAATATGTACCAAGTGAGGAGTAAGCCTCTGGGCTTTAGATCTGTTAAGTCCAGCGCAACTAGCTGGGCTTAATGAAAAGAAGGGGATTGTGTATATTTGCCTGAAGGTCAGGCTAAAAAACGGCAAATTTAAGATTTGGTTTTTCGTGTCACGGGATTTGTCACATTTTGTCACAAGCAGAGTGTTGGAGAGCACAACGAAAAAAGGCAGACCGGTAAGTACCTGATCTGCCTCTTAAAATTTGGTAGCGGGGGCTGGATTTGAACCAACGACCTTCGGGTTATGAGCCCGACGAGCTACCAGACTGCTCCACCCCGCATCAACTTGATGACGCGTAT
>NZ_JBLXDN010000011.1:0-122041 GCF_048264025.1 Nitrincola sp. | reverse complement strand
TAGTGAAACGCGTCATCGCCGATGGTAGTGTGGGGTCTCCCCATGTGAGAGTAGGTCATCGCCAGGCACTTAATACTAAAGAAAGGGTCATCCAGCAGGATGGCCCTTTTTTTATTGCTCACGGTAAGCCTGGATGGCCAGGAGCAGTGATGGTTTTTAAGTAGCTAGAAAATGCTGCGCTACGCGCTTTTGACCCCTTGGGCCAAGAGTGCGTAGCAGGTTGAATGTCAGATACCATAATCCTGACGGTATTGACGAATAGCGGCTAGTTCGGCAGATTGGCTGCCCTGTTCCTGCAGATATTCAATTAACTGCGCCAGAGTGATGATGCTGATAACGGGAATGTCGTAATCACGCTCCACTTCCTGTATGGCCGATAGCTCAGCACGCCCTTTCTCCTGACGATCAAGCGCAATTAATACACCGGCGGGTTGTGCGTTGGCCTGCTCAAGAATGGCCATGACCTCGCGTATTGCTGTACCCGCGGTAATCACATCATCAACAATCAATGCGCGGCCTTTCAATTCGGCACCCACTAGTGAGCCGCCCTCTCCATGGTCTTTGGCTTCCTTGCGGTTGAACACATAGGGAACATCTCGTTGGTATTCTCCAGCCAAGGCAACAGCCGTTGTGGCAGCCAGAGGGATGCCTTTATAGGCTGGGCCGAAGAGTAGGTCATATTCCACGCCTGACTGCTGTAACGCAGCGGCATAAAAGTGTCCCAGCTTACGTAGCGCTTCACCAGTACAAAATAGCCCAGCATTAAAAAAATAAGGGCTAACACGACCGGATTTCAGAGTGAATTCGCCAAACTTGAGTACTTGGGTTTCAATGGCAAACTGAATGAATTCGCGTTGATAATCGTGCATAGGCAATCCGCTGGTCTGAGTTGAAAAATAGGGGGATAATGATAACCCTGTAGACTTCACCATTCCATTAAGTTGCGTAGTATAAATTTCTTTTTCGGTCTGTTCCCGATACAATCTACGACTTAATACCAATAACACTAAACCTGCTCAACGGAGCCGCCCGAATATGCGCGTGATTTCTTTCAATACTGAAGGTATTGAACAAGCCGCTGACAAAGGATTCTTTGATTGGATGGTTAAACAGGATGCGGACGTGGTTTGTCTGCAAAGCCTCCGTGCAAAAGAGTATCAGCTGGATGCAGATCGTTACCACCCCGAAGGCTACCATGCCTACTTTTTTGATGCCTTTGAAGATGGTTTTAGTGGTGTAGCCATTTACACCCGGCATGTGCCTAAAGCCATCATGACTGGGTTGGGATTTGAACAGTGTGATTTTAATGGCCGCTTTATTCAGGCCGATTTTGACAAATTCAGTATTTCGTCACTGACGATTCCATCAGGACTTAAAAGCGATCAGGACCAGGCCGCTAAAATGGAGTACCTGGATCTGTTTATGGGTCACTTGAAAAAGACTCTGCGTAAGCGTCGTGACTTTATTTTCACTGGCACCTTTAATATTGCCCACAAGCCGGTAGATCTGAGTAATTGGTATGTGAATCAGCGCGTATCGGGTTTTCTGGCTGAAGAGCGAATCTGGATTGAAGAGATGTTTGGTGACCTGGGATTTGTCGATGCTTTTCGCCAAGTGAATAAAGCCGATCGCCAGTATACCTGGTGGCCTGACTATAATCGTGCCTGGAAGCTGAACGAGGGTGCACGTCTGGACTATCAGATAACCACACCAAATTTGCGTAAGACGATTAAGGATGTGTCGATCTACAAAGATCAGCGCTTCTCTGATCACGCCCCGCTGATTATCGATTACGATCTGGATTTTTAAGATCAACCGGACCCGCTTGAAAGTGGGTCCGGCTGTTATTGGATCATGTGTTCTTTAGTGCAGCTTTCTGAATTTCATTGATCTCAGTAATGCCCTTGCGTGCAAGATCCAACATGGCATTCAGCTCTTCCTGCGAGTAAGGAGCCGCTTCAGCGGTACCCTGTACCTCGATAAAGCCACCGGCCTCAGTCATCACCACATTCATGTCAGTTTCAGCGACAGAATCTTCTTCGTAATTCAGATCCAGCACCGGCTCTCCTTTACAGATACCGACTGACACGGCGGCAATCAGCTGTTTAAATGGATTACCCTTTACGGCACCATTTTTATCCTTACGTAGAAACTCAATGGCATCGGCCAGAGCTACGCAGGCACCACTGATGGCCGCTGTACGGGTTCCACCATCGGCCTGAATAACATCACAATCAATAGTGATGGTATTCTCACCCAGCTTTTTCAAATCGATGGCAGCACGTAGTGAACGCCCAATCAGACGCTGAATCTCGATGGTTCTACCAGATTGCTTTCCACGGCTGGCTTCGCGGTCATTGCGGGTGTTGGTAGCACGTGGCAACATGCCATACTCGGCTGTTACCCAGCCTGAACCTGAGCCACGCAGAAACCTGGGTACACCACGCTCAACACTGGCGGTACAAAGCACTTTGGTATCACCGAACTCAACCAATACAGAGCCTTCGGCATGGCGGGTGTAATTCCGGGTCATTTTGATTTCGCGTAGCTGATCAGGCTGACGCCCACCCGGACGGAGTTTATTCAGACCGAGACCTTTCAACTGATCTGACAAAGTTGAGCTCATTGTATCCCCTTGCTTGGCCGGTACCTGATAGAGTCATGGCACCAAGGCTGTTAATATAAGTCTAACCTGTGATTTTAGTCGAGATTGAGCCAAGATGACACGAAGCATGACCGCTTTTGCGGCCTTAAGTGACCTATCCACTGGAACAGAGCTTAAATGGGAGCTGCGTTCAGTTAATAGTCGCTATTTAGAGACGTATTTCCGCTTGCCCGACAGCTACCGGGATCTGGAACCTCAGTTACGCGAGCGCCTCAGGGCTCACTTAAATCGTGGCAAAGTAGAAATCTCATTGCGAATTCAGGACGCACTGGGCGATGCGCACTTGAGTGTTGATGAAACTTTGGTCAAGGGCTTGTTATCAGCCGTTGAACAGGTCGAGAGACATTTACCCGCGTCTACAGCCCTGTCTCCCCTGGAGCTTCTTAAATGGCCCGGTGTGCTACTGCAGCAGGACGCACAGCAAGTGCCGGATGAACAAGCGCTGGAACTGTTTGATCAGGCGCTGGCGTCACTCTGTGATGGCCGTCTTCGTGAAGGACAGAAGCTCTGTGTCATGATAGAACAGCGTCTCGATGCGATCGCCGCTATATTGGCTGAACTGCGACAACAACTACCTGAGATATTGGCGCGGCAAACACACGCCTTGCGGGAACGCATCGGCAAGCTTATTAGCGATACCGATCCGGTTCGGGTAGAGCAAGAAGTTGTGCTACTTATCCACAAAGCCGATGTTGAAGAAGAACTGGATCGCCTGGATGCACACCTCAGCGAAGTCCGCCGTGTACTGAAAACCTCTGAGCCTATGGGGCGGCGGTTAGATTTTCTGATGCAAGAGTTGAACAGAGAGGTAAACACCCTGTCATCCAAATCCATCGCCATTATGTCCACTCAGGCTGCCATTGATCTTAAGGTGCTGATTGAGCAAATGAGAGAGCAGATTCAGAATATAGAATAGAGTTTTTCACCCGTCCAAGAATGTCTAAGAAGTCCTGTATTCCCTGGCGAAGAGTCTTGTAAATACAGGGCTTTTTTATTTTTTCCGTCCAAATCGGTTTACAGGTGTCCGTTACCAGTTGCTGTTTGATGTAGGCCTGCTCAATCATGTGCTGGGCAGTAGTTATAAAGAGATCAAGCAGCAAAACTACGAGTACAAGGGGTATGTTGCAGAAAAAAAGTTCGCACCGAGCAAAACGTTTAAGTTAACTGGCACACAAGGCTCTTCGGCGCTTGAGCAAACTAATATCGTGATGCCCTTGTACTTTACCCAGTATTTGCCGTTGAGATGGTGATCGGCTCTTTCCAGTCACAAAGAGCTGGCTAAGGTGGCGTTACTTCCATGGATAGCAATAAGGACGATAAAGTTTTTCCATGACCGTCGAGGTTGAGTGCGCTGTTAACGCCTCCCTGAAGGGCATCATCTATCACCAGATTGACCCCTTTCAGGTTAGGTAACAGGTAGCGGGTAACGTTGCTGATGCCTCGGTGCTTAAAAATCTCGCTGGCACGCTCCGCAGTCAGTTGTTGAATGAGCCAGGGGTAGTGCGCATCTTGGTATACGAATACACCTAAACTCAGTCGATCGCCTTTATCTCCTGCTCGGGCATGAGCGTAATTATGCAGAGTATTATTCACTAGCCGTTCCTCCATGTAGTGTGACGGTAGGCATGACTTGTTGTTTGGGAACCAGGTAAGACGCTGTTTTTACCCGTTGTGAATGGGTGCGGCGGACGCCACCACCACCGGCAGGCCCACAACAATAGAGTGCTAATAGCTCTTGGGTCGCCAGTTCAACGACTTTTTTATCGGCATGCTCTACGGCTAAGCGCAAGCGAATATCGGTTGGCTGATGGTGCATGCATTGACTGGCGTTTTGCGTATCACCATCGAACACACTGGATAGACCAATTAAGTCAAACCGCGAGCGTAAATCGCTGGGGCAGCGCATTGCCAAGCGCTGACGAAGGGTCTCTCGTGCTAGCTGGGCTCGAGCGAGAGCATTGGGGCCTGCATAGGATATTTCAGCTTCCCCTTGGTAGCCGTCTAGGAAACTGACAGTAGTTTTTAGGCGTGCAGGTGCTGGTTTGCCGCGTATTCCTACTACTTCAACACGATCTTTAGCCAGTTGCCTGATGCTGACTTGGGACAGATCAACGACGACATCAGGCGTAATATAAGCACTGGGGTCATGAATTTCGTAGAGCAGTTGCTCTTTAACCGTTTGCTCGGTGACTAAGCCTCCAGTACCCGCTGGTTTAGTTACCACCAATCGACCATTGCGTTCAACTTCAACCAAGGGGTAGCCCAGCGTTGCCATGCCGGGGACATCTTTAAAGCCGGGGTCAGCAAAATAGCCGCCGGTTACTTGAGCACCACACTCAATTAAATGGCCGGCTAAGGCTCCTGCAGCCAATCTGTCCCAGTCGTCTAATGCCCAGTCATGGTAATAACACAGCGGGGTAAGCGCCAAAGCCGGGTCTGCTACACGACCAGTGATGATTACCTGAGCCCCTTTTTCCATTGCTTCAATTAACGAACCCGCACCAAGGTAAACATTGGCTGCTAACACCTGGTGCAGCGAACTTAGGGGGCGGTTTTCACCTTCCCACGCCAGCCAGTCAAGCTCAGTAAGCCGTTCACGTACATCATCGCCATGTATGGTGGCTAAGCAGGCTTGAGGATAGCCACAGTGTTGCGCTAGCCGCTTAATGCGATTGCAGGCCGCATCGGGATTCGCCGCACCAAAATTACCCAGGATGGTAATCTTGTTAGCCAGGCAGTCACTTAGGACTGGCGACAAAAACTCCTCCAGTAAGGGTTCATCACCTGTATCTGGGTTTTTGATTCGGCGTAATTGGGCGGCGGCCAGGGTTCTCTCACCGAGTGTCTCGAACATCAGTGCGCGTGGCGCATCATACGCTATCAGTGCATCAACCAAGGGTCTGGCCGCATCGGTACGATCACCGGAGAAGCCAGCACCACAACCTACAATGACCGTCATAATTCGTCCTCGCGTCCAGCCCCTGTAGTCAGGGCGAGAAAATGACGAGTTTGCTGTACATTCATTACGCTACGGCCAGCGGCTTCAATGCGGATCCTGGTGTCGGCAACGATGTCAGCATTGCTGTTAGTGAGCTTGCCATCCGCCCGCCATAGGTTATTTTCAAAACCGACCCGTACATGCCCACCTTGTTGGGCCGCCATCGACATACACTCACCTTCGGTCGTTCCAAAAGCACAGACGGCCCATGCGTCATCCTTTTCCAATGCATGTAGAAAGCCGGTTAAACTGCCTGGATCTGCAAGAGGGGGTGTGGAATACCGCCCTAACACAAACAGCAAGAAGGCTCTGCCAGGAGGCAGGCAACCTTGCTGTCTTAATAGATTAAAATAGGCCAGGTCCTCGGGTGAGTAGACGATGTACTGAATATGGCAGTTTTTAGCTGCAAGATACCGGCAAAGTTCGCCACTTGCGTCGATTTCATGTCTATCGCCAAACCACTCTCTTACAGCGACAGAGACTGACGCTGGCTGCAAGGCTTCAATTACACGGCGCTGTTCATTGGGGGTATAGCGTCCAGCGGCTTCGCTGGTGACTTGTAATATCAGTTGATCGCCCACGGTCTCATTAATGGCGCTTATAGCTTCTTTGTAGGCCGTGACATCAAGTAAATGGCGCCCATCCGGTTCACGCACATGCAAATGCATCATGGACGCACCAGCTTTAACGCACTGTTGTGCATCTCGTGCGAGTTCCTCAGGGGTGAGAGGAATGGCAGGGTGGTCGGTATAGCCGCGCCTGGCCCCATTGGGCGCTACCATCAGTAAACAGGGTGAATGGCTCATGCAATCACCTCCTGATTTTCCTTCGACGCAATGGCGCGCTGGAGGGTGACCAGTTGCTGATCCCGCTCGTTAAACAAGTCAGTTAAAGGCTTACCTTGCGTGGCTGATTCAACCCCTTGGATAACTTGCTCGTAGAGTTCGGCATTCATGGTGGGCTTGCCTAAACTGGCCCAGCGATATTCCTGGCTGGGGCCCAGATGTTCGAGATAATGGCGAATACCGCCTTTGCCGCCTCCCAGGTGATAGGTTAAGAAGGGGCCTTGAATCGCCCAGCGCAACCCGGGTCCAGCGGTTACAGCAAGATCGATGTCTTCTACACTCGCGACACCCTCTTGTAGCAAATAAAGTGCTTCCTGCCAGAGTGCTGAAGATAGCCGGTTGGCAATATGCCCAATCATCTCTTTACGCATAATGACCGGCTTTTTGCCAATACCGCGGTAAAAGTCGGCTAGTTTATTGACCAGTTGCATATCAGGCCCATAGAGTTCGACCAGTGGCACTAGGTGTGGCGGGTTGAAAGGGTGGGCGATGATGATGCGTTCTGGTGCAGGCGATGCGTTGACGATATCAGAGTGCATTAAAGAAGAGGTGCTGCTGACAATCAGTGCGTGAGGCATGGCCGCACGTTGAATATCAGCCAGTAATTGCTGTTTCAGTGCGACGGATTCAGGCGCGTTCTCGACAATCAGATCGGCTTGTCGTACGGCATCTTCAAGGTTGTCTTTAATGTCCGGTGAGCGGACATCCGCTCCCAGGGCGCGCATATCATCGGCTACGTAGTCTGAAAAGCGAGCACGCGCTGCGTCATCAGGGTCGAAGGCAGTTACCTGTAAGCCATGCGCAAGAAAATAAGCGGCCCAACTGATACCGATGGTGCCGCATCCAATCATGGTAATACGCTTCATGCTGGCCTCTTGTGTACTCATGGTTTGACTCCTTGTAATGCAATAGATTTAGCGGGCTTCCACGCCCAGATATAGAGCCCTATCAGGCTACTGATCCCGATTAAACTAAGTGGCATGTTGGGTACCAACGTCAGTAGTCCCACGGCGGCAAACAAGGCGCTGTCAACCCAGCGGTTACCCAGCAGGCGAGCGCCTCCGATTACCCCGGCAAATGCAAGCACAAAGGCCATGGCACGTGCGGCGGCCAGAGTAATATCCCAAGCATCGCCCAAACCGATGAGTGCTGGGTAAGCAAGAATTAGGAAAGGGATAATATAGGTCGTTGCACCCAGGCGAATGGCATGTCCGGCAACCTTGATCCAACTGGCTTGCGCTATGCCTGCCGCCACGAAAACGGCAATACAGACCGGCGGGGTGATTACCGATATGGTGGCGAAATAGAACACAAATAGATGGGCAACAAGAGGTTCGACGCCTATCCGCGTAAGTGCGGGAGCTAAAACGGCAGCGACCAGAACATAGGCGGCGGTGGTAGGGATACCCATCCCCATAATGAGGCAGATTACAGCAACGATGAGGGCGACCAACAGCACCTGCTCACCGGCTATGCTCACCACCAGCGTTGACAAGGTTACCCCGATTCCAGTCAGGTTCAACATGGCCACCAGTATCTGCGCGCCTGCTAGCAATACGCCTATAATGACCATCCCTTTACCTGCATCCTCCAGGCCGCTAATCAACGAACGCAGGACTTGGCGGGCGGGCATGCGATCTAAGAATGCAAACAAAAGGAAGCTAACCAGTAGTAACGCTATGCCAAGGAATGCGGCGAACTGGATTGAGTAACCGTTCAGAACGCCGCCGAACAGGCCGCCTAATGCCGCAACAATTGGCGTGATGCGTTTAAGCTGCAGCACCTCATGCCAGGCTGGAAGCTCATTTTCGGGTACCAGGGGTAATGCATTACGTACTGCGACCAAATGCAGAGTAACAAAGACGGCGACATAGAAGAGTAAAGCCGGTAGCGCAGCGGCCATTGCGATGGTAACGTAGCTGACTCCCAAAATTTCCGCCATGATAAAGGCCGCCGATCCGAGTATCGGTGGTGCAATCTGACCTCCTGTAGATGCCACGGCCTCTACACCACCAGCAAAGGCGGGCGGGTATTTAAGGCGCTTCATCATTGGGATGGTGAAATTGCCGGTAGTGGCCACGTTGGCAACAGCGCTGCCACTCACCATGGCGAACAAACTAGACGCTACGGTGGCGATCTTGGCGGCACCGCCCTGGCTACGTCCACCGATGCGCATGGAAATATCTATAAAGGTTTGCCCTCCTCCTGTGTGAAGCAGCAGGCTGCCAAAAAGCACGAAGGCCGCAATGGTCGTGGCGGCGACGCCAAGCAGCATGCCCCAGATGCCTAAATCGCCTAGAAACAGCGTTTCGGTAACGAAGCTGACATCAAAGCCGCGATGGCTGAGCGGGCCGGATAGATGATTGCCGAATAGGGCATAGATGATCCCTAGAGTGACAAGCAGTGGAAACACCCAGCCGATGGCGCGTCGGGCTACTTCCAATATGGCGATGACTAGAATAGCTGTCATTGCCATATCGGAGGGTGTTGCCCAGGGGAGTGTGGTTAAAATTTTATCCGCATTGAAGGTGACGAACAGGCAGGCAGTTACCGCGCCTAATGCTACTAGGCAGTCGATAACCACACCGACTGGACGCCATGACTTGTTAACGCCGAGCGGATAAGTAAGTAACCCCAGCACGATGACCAGCGCAAGAAATATGCTGCGATGGACCAAACTTTCGAATGGTCCGTTTGCTGAGGTATAGAAGATGAAGCCGCCCAGTATTAGGGCGACTGTTATGAGCAGTCTATTGCGCATGGCACCGAGCTCCTTACTTATTCAGTCGGCACTAAGTGTTCAGGAATGGTGTATCCCTGTTCTTCGAAATAGCGTGCTGCTCCTGGATGGAAAGGGACGGTGCCGCTCTTTAGGGTGAGCTCGGCGATGTTAACATCGGCGAGATTTGCGAGGGCGCTAACTTGCGGTTCTGGATGTTCCATCACAGCTTTAACGATCTGGTAAGCCGTTTCGTCATCCATATCAGGACTGGCGTGCACGGCTAAGCCGAAGCTCCAGGTAGAGTAGGCGGGTATCCCTTCTGCTGAGCCTTCAGGAATATCAACAACGGAAATATCCGGCATCTGTTCACGCAGTATGGCGGCTTGTGCATCGCTTAACGAGAGCACCTGTATGGGGGTGAAGGTAGCAATGTCCATGGATGAGCCATCCAGCTTGTCGCCTACGCCAGATTTAACATAGCCCGCCATGCGGTTGTCCTTTACGCCGGCTACCACATCCGTGGTTGAGCCGCGCACATATTCAGGGGATAGGCCCAGTGCCTGCATCACGGCCAGGGTGGTTGCCTCGGTGGCGGAACCAGTAATACCTGGATTTAGTCTTACGCCATCTAGCTCTTCCATGCTGGACACCCCTGCATCCTGGCGGATAACCAGGTTTTGTGGTGCCAGAGAGTAGACCCATAGCAAGCGATTATCGACAGGGCGGCCGTCAAATTCACCTAGGCCAGCGTAAGCATGGTAACCAACATTCGTTGTTACCAGTCCCATATCGACCTGATTTCTTAGAATACGGCGCAGGTTATCAACAGTAGCGCCGGTTTCAACCACAGACGCTCGCACGCCTTCGACGTGCTGGTTGATAATTTGTCCGACCGCAACGAAATAGCCGTACTGGCTGGAAGACGTAGAAGTGGAGCCAATGAGAAGTTGTTCGTCAGCCTGTGCAACTGTTCCTGCGATCAGGCTTGCAGTCATCATGGTTGCTAGAAGCGTTTTTTTGAGTAAGGGCATGGGGGTGTTTCTCCTAGGTATTATTAGTTTTTGGTTCCAGAAGAGGCGTGTCATTTGACGCTATTAATAATGAGAGAAACTGCTATTATTTGTCTAATTTAATTATATTAACGAGACTTTTGCTTTATTTATGCAGCCTTCCATACGACAGCTCAAAGCCTTCGTCGCCATCACCGAGTTCGGTAGCTTTATTGAGGCGTCTGAACGTTTGCACATGTCGCAGCCTGCACTGAGTATTGCTATTCGAAAGTTGGAAGATTCGGTAGGCGGTATGCTTTTTAATCGGTCTCCAAGAGGGGTTCAACTCACCCCGGAGGGTAAGTTTTTTTTACCGACGGCTAGACGGTTGATCGGAGATTGGGATGAGGCCTTGGGTGACCTTGGTGAGCTTTTCAATAAGCAGCGAGGCAAAGTAACACTCGCGGCGCTTCCTACACTGGCCGCTGGGTTTCTACCAGCCGTACTGTCGGATTATCGCCAACGCTACCCCAATATTTCAATTAGTGTTCATGATGTGCTGGCTTCACAAGTGGATGATTTAGTCAGCGACCATCGAGCGGATATCGGTCTTTCGGTACAGCCGCCTCGTGCTGAGGCAACTCATTTTGAACCTTTGGTTGAAGACCATTTCGTCGCTGTTTGTCCTCTTGGGCATCCGTTACTTGAGCAGCAAGAAGTTCGTTGGGATGAGCTGTTGCGCTATCCTATTATTGCGGTTAGTCGACTTTCAAGTACACGGAACGCCATCGAAGGTGTATTGCGAGCACTGCACATGGAGATGGATCTAATGTGTGAGGTTAGTCAAATTGGTACAGCAGGACGAATGGTTGCGGCAGGGTTAGGTGTTGCCGCGCTTCCATCCCTTAGCTTTCGTCAAATCTCTTCGGAAGGTGTGGGTTGGCGGTCACTAACAGCCCCCTATGTGCCACGGTCATTGGGTATTATCACCCCCGCCCGTGGCTTGCATTCAGCGGCAGCGACCGCGATGTTGGACCTGATACGGGAGCAATCCTATTCACTTGATGAGTTATCCAAGCTTGAGTAGTACGTCCAAGTAGTAATCAAGCATCAAATCCCTAGAATATGCCATAGTTTATAGAAGAATTAGCTACTGGAAGCCTGCTCATGAGCCTAAATGCGGACCAGCTGTAATCTGGGTGGCACGAAACATTACTCTCCGCAAACAACTGGAAAAAGAGTTGTTGGAGGCCAGTCAGACCGATCCCTTAACCCGCGTGGCAAACCGGCGTCCGCTATTTGATCTGTTGCAGAGTCGTTTCAGCGAGTTTCAGCGTTATAACCACCCCACATCACTGATTTTGTTTGATCTTGACCACTTCAAGCAGATCAATGATCGCTTCGGGCATTTAATGGGAGATCAGGTGCTGGCCACCTTGTGTGATATTTGCCATCAAACCCTGCGGGAGAATGATCTGTTGGCTCGCTTTGGCGGGGAAGAGTTTATCGTAGTGTTGCCAAATACGGCGATGGAGAAAGCACTGCATCTGGCGGAGCGCATGCGGGAGGTGGTGTTCAGAGAGCTCTGTACTTGCTTTCCGCAATATGATCGAGCCATTACCATCAGTTTAGGTGTCAGTGAATTCCTCATCTCGGACCCGCAGTTCGAGAACCTGTTGCAACGTGCCGATACCGCCTTGTATCAAGCTAAACATGCGGGTCGTAACCGTGTGGAAGCGTGCTTATCGTTTCGAACAAACCGGCCCGTTTTGTAGTATCCGTCCTTGCTCAACAGCCCAGCAGGAAACCAAGCTGGCTTCATGCGCAATAATACCGGGTCGTTTTTGCTTACACATGGCATCGGCAAACTCACAGCGTGGATGAAAGGTACAGCCTGACGGTGGATTGATTGGACTGGGGATTTCACCTGTGACCTGTTTGCGTTGGCGTCCACTCATCTCATGATCAGGGATGGCATCTAGCAACATCCGTGTATAGGGGTGCGCTGGTTGAGTGAAAAGCTGGTCGCTAGGTGAATTCTCAACCATTGAGCCCAGATAAAGTACGCCGATACGGTCAGCCATGTGCTTAACCACCGACAGGTCGTGACTGATAAACAGGTAAGTGAGTCCAAACTCATCTTGTAAGTCTCGCATCAAATTCAAAATCTGTGCTTGTACCGACACATCCAGTGCCGAAGTGGGTTCATCACAGACTAAAAAGTCAGGCTGGGCTGAAAGCGCTCGGGCAATGGCAATTCGCTGGCGTTGCCCGCCTGAAAACTCATGTGGATATTTGAATCGGTCGCGCCCTGCCAGCCCCACTTTCTCGAGCAGTTCTTCTACAGTGTGAGTGACTTGAGAGGGTTTCTTTGCAAGTCCGAAGGCATGGATGGGTTCTGCGATAATATCACCCACACGCCAGCGCGGATTTAAACTGGCGAAGGGGTCCTGAAATATCATCTGAATCCGGCGTCTGAGGGTTTTAAAGTCTTCACCGTGGGTTTCGTGCAGAGTTTTGCCATCGAAGCGTATTTCGCCAGAGGAGGGATGAATGAGATCCACGATCAACTTGGCAATGGTAGATTTGCCCGAGCCAGACTCTCCGACCAAGGCAAAGGTTTCACCCGAATTGATGCTAAAGGAGACCTGATCCACGGCGGTTAGAAAGCGTTGTGGTTCACCTTCCAAAACACGGTTTAGCCAGGGTTTTGATACGTCAAAGTGGCATGACAGATCGTTGACCTGTAACAAAGGTTGTTTCGTCAAAATTTGTTCCTGTAACGCAGAAGCACTCATAGCGTCGCTCCTTGATATAGCCAGCAGGCGACTTGTCCCTGGTCGGTTGCAATCAGGCTTGGGCGTTCTTCTGTGCACTGTGCAATACGCTGCGTACAGCGTGGATTGAAGGCGCAGCCGGGCGGTATGGCATCCAGTCGCGGCATGCTGCCGGGTATTTGTACTAGTCGGTCGACACGTTGTGCGATGGATGGAATAGAACCCATTAGCCCCTGTGTATAGGGATGTTGAGGGTGTTTGACGATCTGGCGCACATCTCCGATTTCTGCGATGCGACCCGCATACATGACCGCGACACGATCACAGGCTTCGGCTATGACACCCATATCATGGGTGACCAGCATGACCGCTGTATCATGCTCATGGCACAAGCGCTTGAGGACATCGATAATTTGCGCTTGAACAGATACATCCAATGCCGTGGTGGGTTCATCGGCAATAATAAGCTCTGGCTCACCTGCCAAAGCCAGTGCGATGACCACCCGCTGGCGCATGCCACCGGAAAATTGATGTGGATAGTCATCAATGCGCTGTGCTGCTGCAGGAATACCCACTTCATCCAGCAGTTTAATTGCGCGTGCCTTTGCTTCTTTATCATTCAAGGGAAGATGTGTTTGAATGGTTTCAATTAATTGGTCTGCAATGGTCAGAATTGGATTGAGCGACGTTAGCGGATCCTGAAAAATCATCGCAATCCGTTTACCGCGTAGGCGACGAAGTTGTTCATAGGGTAGTTGATCAATGCGTTGATCGTGCAACCAGATTTCGCCAGAGGCAATATGGCCGGGTGGTTCCAGCAGGCCAATAATGGCAGCGCCGGTGAGAGACTTTCCGGCACCGGATTCACCCACCATACCGAGTATCTCGCCGGGTTGTATTTCAAATGAAACATGATCCAGTGCGGTGAGGTGTGTTTTGCGTTTTGGGAACTCGACAACAAGATCCCGGACTGAGAGCAGCGCTTGCGTCATATCAGCGTAACCTTGGGTTCAGGGCATCACGTAACCAATCACCTAGCAGGTTGACTGATAACGCCAGGATCAACAAGGTGATGCCAGGGAAAAGGGTAATCCACCACTCGCCGGAGAATAAAAATTCATTACCAACACGAATTAAGGTACCAAGACTTGGCTGTGTTGCGGGTACACCCACACCGAGGAAAGAGAGTGTTGATTCCAGAATAATGGCTAATGCCAAGCCGATCGTGCCGATAACCATCACCGGCCCCATCACATTCGGTAAAATATGGCGTGCAAGGATGCGTATTGATGAGACGCCAAACAGACGTGCGGCTTGCACGTACTCTTTATTCTTTTCGGCTAGTGTAGAGCTTCGCACAGTACGGGCATATTGCACCCAATCACTCAAGCCAATTGACAGAATCAATACATAGATAGCAGCTTGCTCCTGCATCTCTCTCGGTATCAGACTTTTGGTAATACCAAAAATCAGCAGTGCGACGAGAATGGCTGGAAAACTCAACTGCACATCAGCAATGCGCATGATCAGGGTATCTACCCACCCACCTTTGTAGCCAGCAATCAGCCCTAAGGTAATTCCCAGGATGGCTGCAAAGGCCACGGCTGCAAAGCCAACCAGTAGAGAGATGCGTGCACCATAAAGAATGGCTGAAAAAATATCCCGCCCTTGGCTGTCTGTTCCCATCCAGTAAACGTTTCCAGTAAAGGCATTCGGCTCCATGGGTGGAGTAAAACCATCCATTAGATTTAGACTGGAGGGGTCAAAAGGGGTGTGTGGAGCGATCCAGGGCGCTAAGGCTGATGCAAGAATAATCACCAGTGTCACCAGGGCCGAAAGGATGATAATGGGACGGCGGCTGAAGTCATAAAACAGGTCACTATCCAGGATACGTCGAAACACGCCGTCATTGGCTGGCGGTGTCGCAGGTGTGGTTTGATCAGTCATAGCCACTTACTCACATAAAACATTATAAATCAGCGTCCGGCACTACGCTTAACTGTGCGAAGACGAGGATCAACAGCAAAATACAGCAGGTCCACGATCAGGTTGATTGCGACAAAAACCAAGGCAATCAATAGCAAATAGGCCGACATAAACGGAATATCGACAAAACGTATGGCGTTGATAAACAGCAATCCAACGCCAGGCCACTGAAACACGGTTTCAGTGATGATCGCAAAGGCGATGATCGAGCCGAGCTGCAAACCGGCAATGGTAATGACCGGCAACAGGGTGTTTTTCAGGGCATGGCGAAAGTGTATAGAACGTTGTTTGATACCTCGTGCGCGGGCAAACTTGATGTAGTCGGTACGCAATACTTCCAGCATTTCTGCGCGTACGAGTCGCATCAGTAGAGTGAGCTGAAATAAGCCCAGGGTAATTGATGGTAAAATCAGTGATTTCCAACCAGAGACTGTGAGCAAGCCAGTGCTCCAGTTATCGGTGATTTGTACCGTTTCACCCCGACCAAACGAAGGTAGCCACTGTAGCTCCACGGAAAACAGGTAGATAAGCAAAATACCAATCAAAAAAGTGGGCAGTGACACGCCAATCAATGATGACGACATAATGAAGTGGCTTAACCAGCCGTCACGCCTTAATGCCGTGTAGACGCCCAGACCAATACCAAGGCTAATCGCGAGTACGCCTGATATCAGAGCCAGCTCAAGTGTGGCAGGCAAGCGCTCAGCGATGACCTCTGATACGGGGCGCGCCATACGATATGAGATACCAAACTCGCCCTGAACAGCATTGCCAACAAAACGGAAAAACTGAATCGGGATGGGGTCATTCAGCCCCAGTCGTTCACGCAATTCGGCACGATCCTGCTGACTGGATTCTTGGCCCACCATATTATTAATTGGATCACCGACAAACTGGAATAAACTGAAGGAGATGAAGGCCACCACCAACATTACCAGAACCGCCTGAATTAGGCGGCGAATCAACATTGCAATCATAGTGCTATGCTCATCTGAACCAGAAGAAACCCGCCACCCTTGCTAGCGTTGCCCAGGGTGGCGGGTTTTAGAGTTACTTGAATTTCAGGTACTTGAGCATGGGTTGGTTCTGGGACTGCACAGCAAAGTCTATGTCTTGACGAACCGCCCAATTTAACACTTGATGATGGACTGGCAGGTAGACAATCTCTTCCTGAGCAATTTCCCAGGCACGTGCGATTTTTGCGTTACGCTCATCTAGGTCGGTTTCAGTTGGCAGTGCACGAGATAGGCTGTCAAATTCCTCATTAGACCAGCCGGTAAAGTTCCATGCGCCGGTATCTGCTGTTTTTGTTTCCAACAGGAAATCAAACACATAGTGAGAATCCAGCGGTGGAACAGCCCAGCCAAGGATGTAGAACTCCAATTCGCCCTGTTGCAGTTCGGCGAAGTGGATGCTGTTAGCGCGTGCGTCTAAGCGTACATTAATGCCTGCCTGACCCAGCATGCCTGTAACAGCCTGACAGATCGCTTCATCATTGACATAGCGGTCATTGGTACAGGTCAGGGTGACGTTAAATCCATCCGGGTAACCGGCTTCTGCCAAGAGTGTTTTGGCACGGTTGACGTCAGTTTCGGGCACAGTATCGAGTTCAGCTGTGTAGCCGTTCACAAACGAGGGCGCAATCATGCCTGCAGGGACTGATTGACCGCGCATGACTACCTGCTGAATCGCCTGACGGTTAATAGCAATATTCATCGCTTCACGTACACGGCGATCTGCAAAGGGGTTTTTTCCTTTAACATCAGAGGACTGTAGCTCTTCGCTACCCTGATCTAAGCCGAAAAAAATTGTCCGGTTTTCTGGGGCCGATAGCATGACAATATTGTCGGAGCTGTCCAGGCGGTTGATATCTTGTACTGGTACATCCTGAAGGAAGTCAATCTCACCTGACAGCATGGCAGCCGCGCGCGTTGCAGCAGACTGAATCGGAGTCAGCACTACACGGCTGATTTCCATTGGAAACTCTTCTATGCCCCAGTATTCATCATTGCGCACCATTTCAGTTCGTACATCTGGGTCGCGACTGACCAAACGGAAGGGGCCGGTTCCATTGGCATTTCGTACAGCGAAGTTTTCTTCGCCAGCTGAATAATCTTGCGGGGTGGTCACATTATTAGCTTCTGCCCATGCCTTGCTCATGATAAACAGGTTAGTCAGATTATTCGGTAGTAGTGGAGTTGGACCATTCGTTTCGATATGCACTGTTAGGGGATCAACAGCGCGTACATCAACGACTGAGCTGATCAGAGTGCGCATATCGGAGTTGGGGTGCTGGGCACGCTGAAACGAGAACACCACATCATCGGCGGTTAAAGGCGTGCCGTCATGGAAGGTGACTCCCTCTCTCAGCTTAAACTCCCAAACATTAGGGTTGTCGGTCACTTCCCAAGATACAGCCAAGCCTGGCTGCATTTCAGAATTCAGATCCAAGTAGATAAGCGGGTTATAAATCTGATGTGCGATAGCATGAGTCTGTCCATGGTTCTGTGAGTGCGGATCAAAGGTAAGTGAGTCACCTGCACTGGCCCAGCGAAGCGTTTGGGCATTAGCGCCACAGACCATCAGCAGCGAAATAGTTGTACCCAGTGTGAAAGCGCGAAATGTTTTCTTCATGTTGTCGGTTCCTCGTGAAATAATCCTATCCTACAAGCCCAGATGGGCGCCGAAGCCGCATTTGTGTTCAGTAACATTAAAGCCTAGTCTGTGATTTAATCATTATCTAGTAAGTAAGATGTTTTACTATTAATCAACAAAATACACTGAACAGTAATTTTATTTAATGACAATTTTATTCAGGATCACGGCATGAATACGCCAGGAACACTTTTTATCATTTCAGCCCCCTCAGGTGCGGGTAAAACCAGTCTGGTTAAAGCGCTTCTGCAAAAGGATACCGGTGTGCGTGTATCCGTTTCACACACAACTCGCTCTCCACGTGCAGGAGAGGTAGAGGGACGCGATTATAATTTTGTCAGTCACGCAACCTTTGATGAGATGATCGGGTTGGGGCAGTTTCTGGAATATGCTGATGTGTTTGGCAATAAATACGGTACTTCTCAGGCCTGGGTTAAGGATCAGTTGGCAAATGGAGTTGATGTGATTTTGGAAATTGACTGGCAGGGCGCCCAGCAAGTACGCCGTTTGATGCGTGGAGCCGTGTCAGTGTTTATCCTGCCACCAGGGCGTCAGGCATTGGAGCAGCGCCTCAAGGGGCGGGGGCAGGATGACGAGTCAGTGATTGCGCTGAGAATGTCTAAGGCTGTTGATGAGATGAGCCATTATCCTGAGTTTGATTATGTTATAATCAATGATGATTTTGACCAAGCCCTTGAAGAACTTCACAGTGTGTTCATCGCCAGGCGGTTAAGACAGGATGCTCAGCAGATAAAACACGCTGGCTTGTTGTCTGAGCTCTTGTCGTGAAACTGGTCATTTCGTAAACTATTGCATCTTTTATGCCCCGAATCCTGAGGTTGGTATGGCCCGAGTAACTGTTGAAGATTGTCTTGATAATTTAGAAAACCGTTTTGAGCTGGTAATGGTAGCGTCAAAGCGTGCGCGTCAGTTAGCTATAGGCGGCAAAGATCCCAAAGTAGACTGGGAAAATGATAAGCCCACCGTTGTGGCGTTACGGGAAATCAGCGCAGGCTTGATTGACCGCTCAGTGCTTGAAGAAGCTGACGAGTTCTGATTCTTCCAATTACTTCACTTATGCGGCATCATCTTGGCAGGGCAGTTATTTTTTCTGAATAGCTGGTCTGAATACGGGAGGGGTGATGCCGACAATTGACGATCTTTCTCAGCGTCTGACTGAATATCTTGATCCGAACCAGATTAATTTGGTGCGGCGTGCCTACTATTACGCTGAGCAAGCCCATGATGGACAACGTCGTAAAAGCGGCGAGCCCTATGTCACCCATCCTCTGGCAGTAGCCTCCATTCTTGCCAGTATGCACATGGATCATCCGAGCCTGATGTCAGCCATGCTGCATGATGTTATTGAAGATACCGATATTTGCTATCAGGGGATTTCCGAGCAGTTTGGCCAATCCGTCGCTGATATAGTGGATGGTGTCTCCAAGCTGACCCACCTTGAATTTGAAACCCGAGCTGAAGCCCAAGCGGAAAACTTTCAAAAAATGGTACTGGCGATGGCGGAGGATATCCGTGTCATTATCGTCAAACTGTCTGACCGTCTTCATAACATGCGTACTCTGGGTGCGATGCCACCTGAAAAGCAGCGCCGTATTGCTCGTGAAACGCTGGATATCTATTCTCCAGTGGCTGCGCGACTGGGTATGCGTGACCTGCAGGTTGAGTTGGAAGATCTGGCCTTTCAGGCTTACTATCCGATGCGGGCTAAGTATATTCGCCGTGCGGTAGTAAAGGCACGAGGCCAGCGCAAGGATGTCATCTCCAGTATTGAAAAGGCCATCGATAATCGTTTGAAAATGGAAGGGCTGTCCGGCTCGGTCGCAGGGCGAGAAAAGCACCTCTATAGCATCTATAAAAAGATGAAAACCCAGCGTAAAGCCTTCGTTGATATTATGGATGTGTTTGCCTTCCGTATCGTCACCGAAAGCGTCGATGATTGTTACCGCATACTGGGTGCTGTGCATAATCTGTATAAACCCGTACCCGGCCGCTTTAAAGACTATATCGCCATTCCGAAAGCTAACGGTTACCAGTCATTACATACCGATCTGTTCGGTGCTAAAGACATTACTATCGAAGTGCAGATACGTACCCGTGAAATGGATGCGGTCGCCAGCCAGGGTATAGCGGAACACAGTCACTATAAAGTATACGGTGATTCAGACAGTGCGGTGGGATCCTACAACCGTGCGCGCAAATGGGTCAAAGGTCTGCTGGAAATGCAGGAACGTGCCGGTGATTCGATGGAGTTTATCGAGCATGTGAAAAAAGACCTCTTCCCGGATGAAGTCTATGTGTTTACTCCGAAAGGGCGCATTCTGGAACTACCCAAGGGGGCAACGCCAGTGGATTTTGCCTATGCCGTGCACACAGATATAGGCAATTCCTGTGTGTCCTGCCGGATTGATCGGCGTCTGGCGCCTTTGTCGCAGCCACTTGAAAGCGGTCAGACGGTTGAGGTGGTTACAACCCCACGTGCTCAGCCGAATATGGCCTGGTTAAATTTTGTGGTAACCGGTAAAGCCCGATCCAGCATCCGACATTTTCTCAAGAACCAACAGCGCCATGAGTCCGTCGAGCTGGGGCGCCGCCTGTTGAATCAGTTCCTGAGTAATTACGGTACCAGTTTAGAGCATGTCGATTCCGAAAAGCTGACTGCGCTGTTGCAAGAGGCTGAGCTCCTCTCGCTCCAGGATTTGCTCGAAGACATAGGTATGGGTAACCGCATGGCTTATGTGGTGGCACGCCGGCTCAAGCCGGATGGCGGTGATGAGGAATCACCTCAGAGCGTTAACGGCAAACCGATTGCCATCAAGGGCGTTGAAGGAGTGGTGTTGCAATATGCGCGCTGCTGTCATCCACTCCCTGGGGATACCATTGTTGGTTATCTAAGTGCTGGCAAGGGGATGGTGGTGCATCGGACCGATTGCAGTAATCTGGGGGATTTACGTGATGACCCGGAGCGCTGCATTTATCTCGAATGGTCAGGTAGTGATGCGGATGAGTATCCAGCCGTATTGCTGCTGGAGGTGGAGTCTCAGCGCGGTATTATTGCTAATCTAGCCTCGGCAGTTTCCCAGGCAGGTGCAAACTTGCTGAAGATCGATAGTGGTGAGCATGAGGGGCAGATCTACAAGGTGCAGATGGATCTGGCGGTGAGTAACCGTGTTCACCTGGCGGCGGTGATCAGGAAATTGCGTCGTTTAAGGGCAGTATTAAAAATAACCCGCCCTTGATGTGTATCAGGCGTCCTGAAACTGTTTGGCTGCGCGGTTTTTAGTAACTTTATCTGGGTCATACACACGACCGTTCATAAATATATATACTCCATGTGGTAGGGTCTGAGCCAAAGCTATGGCACCTCCTAGATTAAACTCGGCATCGGTTTGTTTACACAATGCGGGGAGCATGGCGCCGGTGATAACGACAGTTTTACCCGAGATGTCTTTCAGCTGTTGTGCGGTTTGAGTCATGGTGTCTGTACCGTGGGTGATGACCAGGTGTTCAGCCGGAGAGTTGACAACTGTCTGATAAATCAGCTCGCGATCAGCATCGGTGAGTTCCAGGCTGTCTTTGCGCAGTAAGCTAGTGACCTCCCAGCTCAGGTTTGGATTGATGTTATGTAGAATGGCTTCAGCCGCCGGATCACCGATGCTGAACTCACTCAGTGCATCAAAATAAACTTTGTCGAAGGTGCCGCCTGTGGTGATGATCTGAAGATGCATGGGGATTCCGTATAACTTGTAGTGAATTGGTTTGGTTTTTTCCAGCTTCTGTTACACTAACTGAAATAATAAACAGATTATTACAATCATAAGGGGTAGTAAATTGTCTGTCGGCGCAAGACCCTTAGGTCATATTGAACAAAATGTGGTCAGAATCGCTCTGGTGCATGATAAACAGGGAAAAGCCTTGGTATTGGTTCCCGCCCATGCTTTATTGAATTTGGCTTCCCTCTGGCGATTGACCGGGCGCCAATTACAGCCGGTCAGTTGTGGTGATGCTCAGCGCTTTTTTACTCAGGATGGTCTCAAGACTCCCTGGGGGCAACAGCAGTTGATGGAAATGCCGTTGATCATTGACAGCGCCATCGATCAAAAGCAGAAAGTTGAACTCTGGGAGCCTTATACCGGGCTCAGGTTCAAAGTGCGTGACGGTTGGCTGAAAAACTCTGAACATGCGGGCCCCTTGGGTTTAAGCTCCGAGCTTATTCGTGAACATACACCTGAGCAAAGCGATGCTGAAGCGATCACCCGGGCATTGGAGCATTTTTCTGCATTGCGTGTACGTCAGCGCTTGGAAGACACTCTGAGCCTGCCTGGTTTCAGTCAAACCACGCAAAAGTTGATTATGTTGCGCGGTGAGCCTGACGCGAATCTCGATGATTTGCTCAAAGTGATCAAGCTCGATGCACCGGTTTGTGCGCAGGTTATGAGTTGGGCCGCTTCACCATATTATGCCGCACCCGGTAAGGTCGAGTCGTTAGAAGATGCCGTTATTCGTGTGCTGGGATTTGATCTGGTGATCAATCTGGCTCTGGGTGTGGCGATGGGTCGCATCATGAGTCTGCCGGAAAATATGCTCAGAGGTGGGACGCCCTTTTGGTTTCAGTCAGTATCGCTGGCGGTTTTTGCTGATCACCTGGCTCGGCTGGTACAGACTGATGATAAACCCAAACCTGGGTTGGTATATCTTTCCGGGTTACTGCATAATTTTGGTTATTTGCTGTTATCACACCTTTTTCCAGCTCAATTCTCAACCCTGTCACGTTACATCGAGGCGAACCCACACCTGTCTTATACGCTGGTGGAGCAGCAGGTGCTGCGCCTTACGCGAGAGCAAGTCGGAGCGTGGCTGTTGGAAAACTGGTCTTTACCCGAGCCTGTCTGCGTAGCTGTCAGACGTCAGGATGAACCTAATTATACTGGCAAGTTTGCTGAGTATCCTCAACTGATCAGTGTTGCCATTCGAATTTTGCGAGAACTGGGGTACTGTGACGGACCGGTCGAGCCTGTATCTACCAGTGATCTGATTCGTGTCGGGCTTACGCCAGAGTTGAAAGAAGTGGCTGTGGAGGCATTCTTGAGTAGTCAGGAGCAACTGCAAGAGCTCACCCGACTATTTGCGCATGCGGAGACTAAGTAAACTATTACTCAGTCTCCAGTTCGGCTTCTTTTTCTTCCAGTTTTTCCAGCAGCTCCAGCCATTGTAGCTCACTGATTTCCAGTGTTTGTTTGAGATCAGTCTGACGCTGCAACAGGCTTTTTAACTCATCCTTGCGTTCAGCTGTATAGATATCGGCATCCGCCAGCAGTGCTTCTGTACTGCTCAATTCCTTGCTAAGGCGTGCGACCTCTTGCTCCAGTGACTCTGTTTGTTTACGTAACGGACGAAGTGCCGCACGTTGTTCAGCCTGCAGGCGCTTGATTTCCTTGCGTTCGTTCGCACTGAGAGAGCGGGAATCTGTGGACCTGGCTGGGGTGTTGTCATTATTCTGTTGGCGACGATACTGCCCGAGCCACTCCTGATAGTCGTCCAAGTCGCCATCAAATACCTGAACCTTACCCTCCGCAACCAGCAGGAAGGAGTCCACCGTGTTGCGTAGCAGGTGGCGGTCATGAGACACCAGAATCAGGCTGCCCTCAAAGGTTTGCAGTGCCAGTGTTAATGCATGGCAGACTTCAAGGTCAAGGTGGTTAGTTGGCTCATCCAGTAGCAACAGGTTAGGTCGTTGCCAGCCGATCAGTGCCAAGGCTACGCGGGCTTTTTCTCCCCCGGAGAAACGTGAAACCGGTTCCAGTGCTTTGTCACCAACAAAGTCAAAGCTGCCGAGAAAATCTCGAATTGACTGATCGGTTGCCTTGGGAGATAAGCGCTGAATATGCAAAAAGGGTGATGCGTTAGGATCCAAAGCTTCCAGTTGGTGTTGGGCAAAATAGCCAATCTTGAGATGCTCACCGCCAACCAAGTGTCCGGAGATGGGCTGCAGATTGCCGGTCAGAGTTTTGATCAGGGTTGATTTGCCAGCCCCATTGGGCCCCAGCAAGCCGATACGCTCCCCGGGTGTTAGTGAAAGAGACAGTTTCTGTAGTACGGGTTGGCCAGCATACCCCATGACTACATCCTGAAGAGATAACAGCGGCGTTGAGGTTTTTTCGCTGTTTTTGAACACAAAGGTGAACGGGCTATCAATATGTGCTGGTGAAAGCTGCTCCATGCGTTCCAGTTCTTTCAAGCGGCTTTGCGCTTGTTTAGCTTTGGTTGCTTTGGCACGGAAGCGGCGCACAAAATTTTCAATCTGGCTGATGCGCTCCTGCTGCTTCTCGAAGGCGGCTTGTTGTTGTGATAACCGCTCTGACTTGGCACGCTCAAAGGCGGTGTAATTACCTTTGTATAGGGTTAGTTGTTGTGCTGACATGTGCACAGTATGAGCGATCACATTGTCGAGAAAGTCTCGGTCATGTGAAATCAGCAGCAGTGTGCCCTGATAGTTGGTTAGCCATTGCTCCAGCCAGAGTGTGGCATCCAGATCCAAGTGGTTAGTTGGCTCATCCAGCAGCAGGATATCTGAACGGCACATCAGTGCACGGGCCAGATTCAGACGGATCCGCCAACCCCCGGAAAAAGAAGAGACCGACTTGTCAGCGTCCTCAGGTTTGAATCCCAGGCCGTTAAGCAGTTGGTGAGCCCTCGCTTCGGCGCGATAGCCATCAATACTGTCAAGCTCAGCATGGAGTTCGCCGGCACGGCTCGGGTTGTGGCCCGCTTCAGCTTGTTGCAACTGTTGCTGAATGCGGCGTAGTTCCTGGTCACCGTCCAGCAGAAAGTCCAGAGCTCGACGATCACTCGCAGCGACCTCCTGAGCCATGTGTGACACAGTCGCGGAAGGCGGGATTTTCAGGTCGCCGGTATCGGCTTGCAACTGGCCAAGCAGCAGTTGGAACAGGCTGGATTTACCCACGCCGTTGCTGCCGATAATACCGACCTTCCAGCCATGATGCAGGGTCAGGTTGGCGTGATCGAGGAGCCGCGTTGTGCCGCGTTGTATGCTAAGGTTAGTCATCTGAATCATGGCGGGATTTTAGCATAAAATGCAGCTGGACAATCCACTCTGGCGCTATGCGCTTAAGGTTTATTCACACCCCTCAGTTGAGCGGTCCTGTCTGGCTGCGCAGGACCTGGGTTTACACGTCAATACGCTGCTGTTGTGTTGCTGGCTGGCAACGAGGGACGAGTATTATCAGTCTGAGCATTACGCCTCTGTTCTTACCCTATGGCGTGATCCTGTGCTAAGTCCATTGCGCCGGGTGCGCTATCAGGTTAGGGCGATGTGTCAGGAATACCCTGAGCTGGAGTCCTGTTATCAGCACTTGAAGCAAAGTGAGTTGGCGGCTGAGCAGGTGGATATTGCTTTGTTGTGGCAGTTATATCTGCTGCAACCCTCCCCAGTAGCCGTCGACTCTTCAGCAGAAAATGCGGCTAAAGCACTGGCACAGAAAAATATAGCCAACTACCTGAAAGCGGTTGAGATGGATTCAACCGCAACGGCAGTAGCTTGCAGTAATCAATTAGTGGATGCCGTAATAGAGCACAATTAGTAGTTGGTTGAGTGGTTTGGTCTGACACTGGTAAATTACTGAACTTTGACGTTAAATGTTCGACTAACAGTTACACTGTTAATGCCTAACAGCTTATACAAACGATAGGATGGGATTATGAAGAAAATTGCACTGGCAGTAATGATGGCCGGTAGCGTCAGTCTGGCGCAGGGGCTGCATGCGCAGACGCTGACAACAGATGAGCAGAAGTTAAGTTATAGTTTGGGTGTCATGATCGGTGAGAACATTCTGATTCAGGATTTTGAAACTCTGGATACTGAAGCTTTTCGTCAGGGTATTGATACAGTTTACGGTAATCAGGAATCCCTGATGACGCCTGAAGAAATCATGGCAACCATGCAGGCATTTCAGCAACAACAAATGCAAGCACAGCAGGCCGCTTTTGCTGAAATATCAGCAGAAAACCTAGAAAAAGGACAGGCTTTCCAGGCTGAAAATGCTAAGAAGTCTGGTGTTACCACGACTGAATCCGGGCTGCAGTATGAGCAGTTAGAAGCCGGTAGTGGTGCATCTCCGGCTGCAAGTGATGTGGTGAAAGTACACTATCGCGGTAACCTGATCGATGGTACTGAGTTTGATAGTTCCTATGCCCGTGGAGAGCCTGTGTCTTTCCCACTGAATGGTGTGATCGGTGGTTGGACCGAAGGCTTGCAGCTGATGAAAACCGGTGAAAAAGCACGACTGGTCATTCCTGCGGATCTGGCCTATGGTGCCAATGGTATGGGTAATGCTATAGGCCCGAATGAAACGCTGGTGTTTGAGGTTGAGCTAATTGAAGTTAACCCGGATATGAGTAACTAATTGGTTGTTCATCTTTGAGAAGACGCGCTCGGTCAGACTAACTCTCTGTCGGGCGCTTATTTGAATGGCTATCTCAGCTCATTCAGCAATCCATTTGATCCAACCGCAACTAGCCCTTCCCTATGGCTTGAAAAACCTACAGCATAGACACCTGTTTGTACCGGTCCCATGCTACCGCGTTGCACTACGCGCCAGCTGCGCAGATGATCACCGCTACTGACATCCCAAAGCATTACGCGTCCAGAGGCCGTGCCCGTTACGAGTTGACTGCCATCAGCTGAAAAGCGTGCAGAAAGGTGGCTTAGACGGCGGGTGAAGAAGGACTCATCACCACTGAGCGAGTGTACTTGCTCACCATTAGTGGTTCGCCACAGTCGTGCGCTGCTTAACGTCGCGGCACTGAAGGCAAGCTGGGCATCCGGGCTCAGCGCAACACGGTTAACAATATTGTCAAACGCGTGCTCAGTCAGCAGGGTTTCATTTTCCAGATCCCAGAAGCGCGCTATATAATCATCGGCACCGGTTAGGGCAAAGCGACCATCCTGGCTCAGAGCAACGCTGCGTACTCTGGCCGGGTGGCGAAGTGTACGACGGACACCGCCATTTTTAATATCAAAATAGACTGCCGTATGATTGGCCAGGCCTAACAGGGCAAAGTCACCATTAACTGACAGCGCTATGTCCAGAATCTCGCCAGGGCTGCTCCAGAACCACACAGGTTTACCATCACTGGTTTGCCATAACACCAGGTCTGTGGTGGTCGCGGTAGCAACAAAACCACCATCGGGTGAAAAAGCACTGGCGACCAGGTCAGAAAAGCCGCCTTCTACATGATTCCAGTCATACAGGCGCTCACGGTTAACCAGATCCCAAAGATGGCCACCGAGCTCAAAAGAACCGATCATGGCATAACGGCTATCTTCTGATAGTGAGGCGCTGTAAGCGCCACCTGCCGTAAGTGAAAAGCTGTTATCAGGTTGCTGAGCTGAGTCGCAGCCACTTAGTAGCAGGAGTAGCATCAGGGCAGCAACGCGAGGGGTTCTCATGCTGTTGCGTTTATCTGTTCTTTGTGGGCGTTGTGGAGAATTTCGATCAGTTGATCTTCGAGCTCAAAACGCTCTTCCAGCTTTTCACCCAGGCGCGACAGTTGTGTTGAAAAGTCCCGCAGATCACGCAGTGTCGGGCTATTGAAGCCGTGGATGGCATCATTGAAATCCAGAGCAACATCGGTGGAAGACTGAATCAAAGGCAGGAGTTTTTGAGCTTCAGCTACGCTGCCATCTTTAAAATCTTTGCCTTCATTTAGTAACTGCTCGTAAACTTCAAAGTGTCCGGATGAAATATAGTCGATCAGGTTAGAGCAAAACTCATCCAGCCGAGTGTTAAGCATCTCTCCTACCTCAGCATCGGGTAGATTGATGAAGCCACTGATGACTTGCTGACGTTGTTCCAGCCATTGGTCGATGATTTGACTGACACCACCCCAGCGCTCCTTGGCGTTGCGACATTTTTCCAACATGGCTAAAGTTCTCCTAATGACTCAATAAATGACTCGGCTTGTTAGTTGTCGGTCAACCGTAATAAACAACTCAGCGCTACGGCACCATAGTAATGCCAGAGATGGCACGCGGCAACCTGACAGTGACAAAACTATCAGATAAAATCAAAGCAACAGATGGCTGATTTTTCAACGGGAGACAAAGGTGGTAATTAAACGTGTGCTGTTAATGCTGGCGCTGGTGATTTTACCAGCAAGCCTGGTGCAGAGTGAGGAGTACCTCAACTACATTGAGCTGGAGTCCTTTGTGACCAATTTCGGGGAGGTGCCGTCTGGACCCTTGCGCTTTATGAAAGCGGATGTAACCTTGCATCTGGCTGATGGTGGAAGTCGCATTGATGTGGAAAAACACAAAGCGCAGATCCGCAATGATCTGATTTTCTTGTTTAAGCAGCAAAAAGAGCCAGACTTAGCTACCGTAGAAGCCCAGACGCTTCTGGCACAAAGGGCTTTGCGTACGGTACAGCAGGTGCTGGTTGATGAAACAGGTCACCCTCAAGTGGATGACCTGTTCTTTACCAGTCTGGTAATACAATAGTCAGCAAACAACTTCTGACTACTCGTTGTTGTAGCTTGCCAGGAACTCGTCAAAGCTGATGTTATCGGCCGCTTCGATACTGGCTTGCTCCAGCAATGATGTTTGAGCTTCGGATTTCAGGCGTGTCTTCAGCTCTGGTGCCAGCGGCTTTTGCATCAGGGTATCACGGTGCTGTTTGCTTAGATCCCGCACCCAATGATGATAGCTTCCGCCTGCCGCTTTCAGAGCATCTAAAACCTGGGCCGAAGGAGTCAGTTCGGGAGCATGGAGTTTTTCCCGTTGCAGCTCAACGGCAGCGGAATAGCGCTGGGTAGCATTGGCCTGATCTAATACCACTGCCGTACGGGCAACCTGATCAAGAATAGTCTCGCCCAGTTGTGTTCGGCTGATATCGCCTGTCGCCGTGAGCAGTGTGAGTCCAGGTTCGCGTCCTCGGTTGACGATACGTTGCTGGTTTTCGGAAATCATACTGCATTCGGCATCGCTCAGCTCGGTATCATTACACAGCAGGCAGGTCACCAGGAAGGCATCCATAAAGCTGGCTTGCTCGCCACTGATTCCGATGGGTAGCAACGGATTAATATCGGTATTTCGAACCTCGATATACTGCACACCCCGGCTCAGCAGGGCATGGATGGGTTTCTCGCCGGATTCAGTGACGCGTTTTGGACGGATGTCGCTGTAGTACTCATTCTCTATCTGCAAAATATTACTGTTTAGCTGGCGGTAAGTGCCATCCACTTTCACCCCGAGGCGCTCATAAGCCGGGTGTGAGGTGTGAATTGCCCGCTGCAGTGAGTCGGTGTAACTATCCAGACGGTTATAGCAGATGTTCAGGGATGACTGTATGCGGTTAGAGTAGCCCAAATCACTCATGCGTAACGAGGTTGCCCAGGGTTGATAAAGGGTATCCTCGGCCAGGCTTTCGAGATTGTGGGGTTGCTGCCCCATAAAGCTGCGGGTTAAGGCGGGTGATGCGCCAAAGAGGTAAAGCAATAACCAGCCGAAGCGGCGGAAGTTACGAATCATCCGAAAGTAGCTGGCTGAACGGAAATCGCTCATGTCGCCACTGTCGTTACAGATCGCCTGGTAGGCGGGCCAAAGTTGTTCGGGCAGGGAAAAGTTATAGTGAATGCCCGCGATAGTTTGCATCATTTTGCCATAGCGGTGCTGCAGACCCACGCGGTAGATATGTTTCAGGCGACCGATATTGGAGTCACCGTAAAAAGCGATGGGAATTTCATCTTCCCCCGAAATGTCGCAGGGCATACTTGCACACCAGATGAGTTCATCTTGCATGACTTCATAACTGAAGCGGTGCAGATCGCTCAAGTGGCTGAGCATTACATCGGTATCATGAAAGACCGGTGTAATGAATTCTACGAGCGCTTCCGAGTAGTCGGTGGTGATCTCACTGTGGGTCAGCGCCGATCCCAGACCTTTTGGATGAGCACTTTGTGCAATATGTCCCGTGGGAGTGACCCGCAAGCCCTCTTTTTCCAGACCGTGTTGAAGTTGTGTCAGTAGGCGGCTATTGCCATCACGTAACAGCTGGTTTAAATGATGATCGAGGGTAGCAGACAAAATTCGATTCCCTGTTTATTGTGATCTTTATGGCGGTAATTATAAACCAACCTATCCTGAATGGGGTTGCCAGAGACTCTGAACAAGGTGTGTCAGGAATTTTTTTTCATACTCAATGCAATACGTTTACGTTTGCTGTCGACTTCAAGCACACGGACCGACACGATTTGACCATTACTGACCAGACTGTGGGGGTCCTTAACATAGGTGTCTGACAGCTGTGAAATGTGCACCAGTCCGTCCTGATGTACACCCAGATCGACAAACGCGCCGAAGTTGGTGATGTTAGTGATAACGCCCTCCAATTGCATGCCAGGGAGCAGATCATCAATCGTCTGGACCCGGGTATCATATTCCACCGAGCGAAAGGCTGGGCGCGGATCACGTCCTGGTTTTTCCAGCTCACTCAACACATCTTTCAAGGTGTAGCTGCCATGTTGGCTAAGTGCTTCCGGTCGAGTTGCCTTGAGTTTGTCGGGCGCTTTCAGTAGCTGAGGTACAGAAAGGCCCCAGAGATCAGCTATGTCTCTGACTAGCGGGTAGGACTCAGGATGTACCGCCGAATTGTCCAGCGGCTCATTGCCATCGCGAATACGCAGAAACCCGGCGCATTGTTCAAAGGCCTTAGGACCGAGGCGAGGCACTTTCAGCAGTTGTTTGCGGTTGTTGAAACGTCCAAGCTGTTCGCGCTGATTGATCAGGTTGGCCGCCAATGTGCTGTTCAGTCCGGCGACTCTTTCCAGTAGCGGTTGTGATGCCGTATTCAGGTCGACACCAACATGGTTAACACAGTCCTCGACCACCGCATCCAGCTTGTTTGCCAGTGCTTTTTGATCAACATCATGCTGATACTGTCCTACCCCAATAGCCTGGGGGTCAATTTTAACCAGTTCAGCTAAGGGGTCCTGTAAGCGTCGTGCAATTGAGACTGCGCCTCGCAGCGTAACATCCAATTGTGGAAATTCCTGCGCGGCCAAGGCTGAGGCTGAGTAAACCGAGGCGCCAGCTTCACTGACCAGCATTGCCGATACGCTGGAGAATTCAGGTTGCTGTAGCAGCGGGAGTACCCAGGACAGGGTTTCGCGTGAGGCAGTGCCGTTGCCGATAGCAATCAGAGTAACCTGGTGTTTTTTTATCAGCTGGGCAAGTCGTTTGAGGGCAGCCTCATCCTGGCGTTGGGGTGGATGTGGATAGAGGGTGTCACATTCCAGCAACTGTCCAGTGGCATTGACTATGGCCGCTTTCACACCGGTGCGCAGCCCAGGGTCTAGTCCCAGGGTTACATGCGCACCCGCGGGTGCGGCCAGCAGCAGGTCGCGCAGATTGCGTGCAAAGACCTCGATTGCTGCAGTTTCTGCCTGGCTGCGCAGTTGCTTGATGAGTTCATTTTCCAGTAAGGGAGCAAGCTTTTGCTTCCAGCTTTGCTGCAGGGTTTGTAGCATCCAGGGCGAACAGTGCGGTGTTGAGAGGCGGTTGGCGCTGGCAATCTCCTGCACTGGACGCTCTTGTAATTCATCCGGTAGCTGCAGTTTGAAATTGAGTGCGCCTTCCTGCTTACCTCGCAGTATGGCCAGTGTTCTGTGTGAGGGCACTCTGGATAAGCGTTCAGCATAGTTGAAGTAGTCACGGTACTTGCTGTCCGGGTCTGTCTTGCCTTTGGCAACAGAGGCTTCCAGCAGACCCTGTTGCCAGAGTAACTGTCGTAAGCGTCCAATCAGATCGGGTTGTTCAGTCAGGGATTCCAGTAGTATATGGCGACAACCCTCAAGTGCTTCCTCAAGGGTCTTGATGCCTTTGGCTGGATTCACAAACTTAACGGCCAACGCTTCGGGCTGTTGTTCTGGACGTTGCAGCAACGAGAGGGCTAGTGGTTCCAGTCCAGCTTCAAGTGCTTCTTGTGCCTTATTACGCCGCTTGGGCTTAAAAGGCAGGTAAAGATCTTCCAGTCGAGCCTTACTGTCGGCCTGTTGTAGCGCGCGCTCCAGCTCCGGTGTTAAGCGCTGCTGACTACGAATTTGCTCCAAGATGATAGTGCGCCGTTGTTCCAGCGCGGTACAGTATTCCAGTTGCTCGGCCAGATTTCTGAGCTGGGTGTCATCCAGCCCTCCCGTCGCTTCCTTGCGGTAACGGGCGATGAAGGGGATGGTTGCCCCTTCATCGATGAGTTTCAGCGTCGCGCTGATCTGGGGTGCCGGGATATTCAGACGTGTGGCAAGTTGTTCAGTCAGGTTCATTGCGTAGGGCTGCTTCCGGAGTGGTTACTGTACTTGCAGAATCTGCAGTTGATTGGTCTGGCCATGAGAACCGATTTCACTACCGCGCGTCAGCAGTATGAGGTCACCGCGTTGAATGCGACCATCGGCCAGCAGTCCAGCGATAATGGCTTCGTTAATACGGCTCTCATCTATGGCGGTGGCATCAAAGAAAATGGGCATTACACCACGGTACAAGGCCATGCGTCTCAGCGTACGACTGTTGCGTGTTAACGCATAGATAGGAAGTCCTGAACGGATACGGGACATCCACAGAGGTGTTGACCCCGACTCTGTTAAACAAATAATCGCTGCAACACCCTTGAGCCCATTAGCTGTGTACATGGCTGAGCGGGCAATAGCTTGGTCGATACGTTCACAAGGTGAATTGCTTGCGGTAGGCGGCGGGCCTGATAAAAGGTGTTTTTCGGCACCTTGGCAAATGCGCGTCATGGCTTCAACCACTTCAACCGGGTATTGTCCCGCTGCAGTTTCTGCAGACAGCATTACTGCATCGGTACCATCCAGTATGGCATTGGCTACATCGAATACTTCGGCACGGGTTGGCATAGGGCTGGAAATCATGGTTTCCATCATCTGTGTGGCGGTAATCACCACGCGGTCCAGTTCGCGTGCTCGGCGGATCAAGTGTTTCTGTACACCAATAAGTTCAGCATCACCTATCTCTACGCCCAGATCTCCGCGGGCTACCATCACACCATCCGATGCTAGGATAATCTCATCCAGTGCTTCTGGGGTGGCAACGGCTTCTGCACGCTCAACCTTGGCAATGATTTCAGCATTACTACCACTGGCATCCAGTAGGCGGCGGGCTTCGTGTAGGTCATTGGCATTGCGTGGAAAGGACACAGCGACATAATCAAAGTCCAGTTCAGCGGCAATGCGAATATCAAAACGATCCTTGTCCGTCAGTGCGGCTGCAGACAGGCCGCCACCCAGGCGGTTTATACCTTTGTTGTTCGAGAGGGTGCCGCCGATGGTGACTTCGGTATGAATGCGGCTGGCATCAATGTGTAATACACGCAGCTGTAGTCGACCATCATCGAGCAGAAGAATATCTCCCTCACGGCAGTCATCCGGAAGGGCTTTGTAATCTATACCGACCGCTTGTTGATTGCCCGCAGTAGGATCCATCGCCGCATCGAGTATAAAAGCGTCGCCCAGTGTCAGCGTGATTTGTTTGTTTTCAAAGCGAGCAATACGAATTTTCGGTCCTTGGAGGTCACCAAGAAGGGCAACCGGAATGCCTGTTTTGCGAGAGGCTTCCCGCACCTGCTCCACGCGCTGACGGTGTTCAGCTGTGCTACCATGTGAAAAATTCAACCTGAACATGTTTACGCCAGCTTTGAGTAATTTCTCGGGCATGCCATCTGGATCGGTAGAGGGGCCGAGTGTTGCGACAATTTTTGTGCGTTTCAACATGGATCACTCCGGTTCGGTTTAGGTTTTCTAGTATACTTTATGCTTACAGTATATCGTCTGCACGCGGCTGAACCTATGCTGCAAGGACAGTAAATCCGGAAGATTCATGAATTCAATGTCACAACCAGCAAAAACCGGCAAGGCCGTGCGTCTGCTTATCCTTCTGAGTGTGCTGGCACTGTTTGTGGTGCTGATGCTGCAAACAGCGGCTATCAGCCGTAATCAGGCTGTTAATGAGCTGCAGCAGAAGACCGAGGCAGACCTTAATCGCTATATCATCACTGTGCAGCAAAAGTTGGACCGCTTTAATGATCTGCCCAAGTTGCTATCCACTAATCCGGATCTACTGAGTGTCTTGCCTCAGGCTGCCAGTGATGAAGATAATCAGCGCCTCAACCGCTTTCTGGAAGAGGTCAATAGCATTATCGGCGCATCAGATACCTATATGATGAACCGCCAGGGCATTACTGTTGCGGCCAGTAACTGGAACCTTGAGCGCTCCTTTATAGGTGGGAACTTCAGCTTCAGGCCTTATTTCAATCAAGCCATGGCCGGCGGCTCTGGCAGTTATTTTGCGCTAGGCACAACCTCGCATCAGCGCGGCTATTTCTTCAGTTATCCGGTGTATCGCGGTGATGAAGTGGCGGGTGTCATCGTTGTTAAGATCGATTTGAATGACGTTGAGGACCAGTGGAACGATCCGTTGCAGGATATTCTGGTTACAGATAGTGATGATGTGGTGTTTATTTCTACACGCCCTGAATGGAAGTTTCGTACCCTGACACCACTGGCACCACATGATCAGCGTCGGGTGAAGGAGAGTTTACGTTATGGCAATAATTCTCTGATTCCACTCGACATAAGTCGTCGACAGCCTTTAACCGATAATGCTGAAATGATTACCCTGCAGTCTCAGCAGTCGGATACCTCTGCAGATAGTGATTCCCGACAGGTGCAAGACTATCTGTTACTGACTCAGTCTCTGGCTGATGCAGGCTTGAATGTGTCGATGTTGGCCAGTATGAAAGTGGTGGATCAGAAGGTCATCACCGCCATGGTGCAGGTAGCTTTTGTCTATATTGCGCTGATATTGCTGTTTTTGGTGTTAAGAGTGCGTTATCGCCTGACATCACAGCAACAGGAGTTTCGTCAACGCGAGCATACGGCGCTTGAGGAAAGTGAGGCTAGAATACGCGCTATTATTGATCATACTCATGCAGGACTGATTACGCTGGATGAGGCAGGGGCTGTCCGTTATATAAACCCAACAGCTGAAAAGCTGTTTGGGTGGTCTGCTGATGAGATACGAGGTCAGTACCTGAATCCACTGTTTTCTGATACGGCGCGAATTATTTGCTGGCGCTACATCATGGATGAAACTACCGATACAGCGGAGTTAACTACAGAAGTTGGGGCATTGGGGCAGGATCAGCAGGTATTTCCGGTTGAGTTAACCATCGGGCGTATGTCCGTTGCTGGTGAAAAGTTGTTTATGTTGACGATTCACGACATTACCGAGCGTAAGCTTTATGAACAGAAACTCAGGGATGCGACCGAAGCGCTGGAATACAGAGTTGAAGAGCGTACTAAGGATTTGGTACAGACGAATGCACGGCTGGTTGAGGAAATGACCCAGCATCGTAACACTCAGAATGAGTTGATACAGACAGCCAAACTGGCGGTGCTGGGTCAGTTATCGGCAGGTATTAATCATGAGTTGAATCAGCCGCTCACCGCGATTCGTAACTATGCCGATAATGCCAAGGCCTTTTTGAAAGCCGGCCGTTTGGAACCTGTTGCCAACAACCTGCAGGAAATCGGTGGATTGACTGAGCGTATGGCGAAAATTATTCATCCGCTCAAAGAGTTTTCCCGCAAGAGTACCAACTGTGTTGAACCGGTTTCACTGCAACAGATACGCGATGGTGTTATGTCAGTCATGTATGGTCGTTTCGAGAAGGAAAATGTGACCGTTATGTGGCCTGATGCAGTCGGTGAAACTTGGATCATGGCTGACCGCTTGCGTCTCGAACAGGTATTCGTCAATCTGTTGACCAATGCGCTACAGGCTATTTCCGGACAATCGGTCAAAGAAATCCGGATTAGCGTTGAAAGAGTGAAGGATCGAACTGAAATTCGGGTGTTGGATAACGGGCCAGGTGTACGAGATCCTGAACGCGTATTCGAGCCCTTTTATACCACTAAAAGTTCTGGGCAAGGTATTGGGCTGGGTTTGCCCATTTCACAGCGTATTATTGAATCATTTTACGGTGAATTGCGTGTTCGAAACCATCAAACTGCCGGTGCTGAGTTTCTGATTCGCTTGCCGACGGCAATAGAGAAAGCCGCTGTTGACGGGCTGGCGTTGGATTAATATTTAATTGAGAGAGTCTATGACCGAAGATCAAAGCGCTAGCCCGGTATTGTTGATAGATGACGAAAAGCATATCCGTCTGGCCGCCGGGCAAACCCTGGAGCTTGCTGGTTATGCTGTGACATTGATGGAGAGCGCCGAGGGCGTGATGCCGGTTATGGATGAAAACTGGCCGGGTGTTGTGATTACTGACATCAATATGCCCGGTATGGATGGTCTTGAGCTGATGCAAGCCATTCATGCCAAGGACCCGGATCTACCCGTTATATTGATCACCGGACATGGCGATATCTCCATGGCTGTTAATGCTATACGCCAGGGAGCTTATGATTTTATTGAAAAGCCTTTTGCATCGGAGTTCCTTCTGGATGTAGTCCGGCGTGCCCTGGATAAACGCCGTTTGACTTTGGAAAACAGGCAGTTGCGTATTGAGCTTGAAGCACAAAGCGCACCCGGACCCAAAATCATTGGTAAGTCACAGCAGATCCAGCAGTTGCGGCGCTTATTGGCTGCGATTGCTGATACTGCAGCCGATATTCTGGTGATGGCAGAAACCGGGTGTGGTAAGGACTTGTTGGCGCGGTTTATTCATGAGCACAGTCAGCGCCGGGATAAAAACTTTGTTGCCATTAACTGTGGTGCGGTGCCGGAAGCGCTGATTGAAAGTGAGCTGTTCGGGCATGAAGCCGGTGCTTTTACTGATGCCAGAAATAAGCGTATCGGCAAGTTTGAATACGCTAACGGTGGCACCTTGTTTCTGGACGAAATCGAAAGTATGCCTGTCGCACTGCAGATTCGGTTGTTGCGTGTGTTGGAAGAGCGCAGTATTGAACGCCTGGGCTCTAATCAGACCATCGATTTGAATCTTCGTGTAATCGCTGCCACTAAGGTGGACCTGCTGGATTTGTGTGAACGCGGTGGCTTTCGTGAAGATCTGTATTACCGTCTGAATGTCTTGCGTGTGGATATCCCCCCATTACGCGAGCGACGTGAAGACATTCCGTTGCTGTTCCAGCATTTTGCCCTGGTAGCGTCTAATCAGTACGGACGTGAAGTTATGCCTCTGCCAGCTGAGCGTATGCATAGTCTGATGTTGCACGACTGGCCTGGAAATGTTCGTGAGCTGCGTAATCTGGCTGAGCGCTACATACTCTTGGGGGAGAGCTGTACCTTTGACTTTGATAACCGACCGATCACACTGGATTTGCCGGGGCTCGAAATGACACTGCCTGAGCAAGTAGAGCGATTTGAAAAAATGCTGATCCATACGGAGTTGGGGCGACATGGTGGTTCCATCAAGGATACTCTGGAGTCTCTAGGGCTGCCGCGCAAAACCCTGTATGACAAAATGCGTAAGTATGGATTAGATAAAAGCCACTATAAATAAAACAGGCCGGTTAAACCGGCCTGCTGTGTATTTCAGTTTCAGGAAGGCTCAGAGTTTGAAGCGGGAAAGCATGCTTTCCAGTTCTTGGGCCAGGCTGGTCAGTTCAGTTGATACCTGGCTCAGGTGGCGTGCATGTTCTGAACTGTCTTCCGAACTGTCGTTTATGGCCAGAATGTTACGTTCAATACTACTGGCCATCTCACTCTGCTCACGCACAGCGCCAGCGACTTCGTGGTTCATGTCGTTGATGCGGCGGATTTCTCCAGCGATGGTGTTGAGTGCGTTCGATGTGTTCTGTACCTGTTCAACACCCAGTCCAGCGCTGGTGAGCGATGTTTGCATCACCTGCACAGCATTTTTGGCATCCAACTGCAGACCATCAATGATTTTGTTGATCTCTTCGGTTGAGGCCTGCGTGCGACTTGCCAGCGTTCTGACTTCATCGGCAACCACGGCAAACCCTCGTCCTTGTTCTCCAGCTCGTGCCGCTTCTATGGCAGCGTTTAGTGCCAAAAGGTTGGTTTGTTCGGCAATATTCTTAATAACTTCCAGTACTGTGCCAACATTTTGAGCCTGGTCATCAAGTTTTTGAATAACATTGGTTGCTTCATCAATGTTATGTCGCAGTGTTTCGATGGCCTTGATCGCCTGGGCTGTGATACGGGTGCCCTCATCGCTTTCGCGCAATGCCAGGTCTGACGCTTCTACCGTTTGGGTGGAGCTGCTGGAGACGCTGCGAGTAGAGGCTTCCATCTGTTCAATGGCTGAAGCTACTGAACGAGTCTGGTCCTGTTGGTGTAGAACGGCTTGGGTAGTTTGGTTGGCAATATCAATAATGCGGCCACTAGAGCCAGACAGTTTCAGTACAGTGCTGCTAACCTGTTTCAAACTCTTGTGCATATTGTCCAGCAATGAATTCATTGCGCCAGACATTTTGCCGATTTCGTCATCAGAGTTGACACTGACACGCAGGCTGAAATTATGCTCTTTCTCTATTTCATGAAGCGTACCAGCAAACTGGTTGATCGGACGGATTACAACACGGTTCAGTATGTAGCCTATCACCAGAATACCGACAATGAACAAAGCCAGTTCCACTAGGGCCACATTGATCATATTGGCGCGAATGGTTTGGTTCATGTTATCCAGAGAGTAGGTTACACGGACGGCACCAATCACTGTTCCTTCCGGGTGCTGGTGACACAGCATGCAGTTGGTGCCTTTGTAATCGGGAACAGCTTTCATTGGCACGATAACGGTCAAGCGGTGGCCAGTACTGTCACGCACTTCTTCCATAACGCGTTCACCGCGCATCGCACGTCTGTCCAGATCATCAACTATCACTGAATCATCAGAGCCGGGGCCATAAACCGAATTCAGTTCGGGGCTGCGTACAATACGAGCTTCCGTGATGGATTCATTGCTTAGAATGCGTTGTTGCAGCTCTTTGCGAATGCCCATGGCTCCACTCAGCATCAGAATGTTGATGCTGTCGAAGTAAGAGTCAGCCGTATCAAGGGTAGTGGTTCTGGCGACATCGGCGACAAGTGATGTTTCGCTGCGGTAGATAACCGTCAGCGAACTGAAGAGTACCACCATGAAAACAATCAATAGTGAGACGTTAACTTTGGTTTTGATTGACATGTAAATACGGCCCGTATTAAACGTTTATCATTGTAATTCTAACGTATTTTAGTTACGTCTACCAAGAATACCCGAAAGATGCACTGCTGTAACCTTTGTTTAATTAAACAGAGGTTTAGCGCTTCAATCTGAAAGTGGCGGATTTTCACCCTTCGATTTTTTATCATGGGTGAATGTCCACACAAAGATTTCAGATATTAGACTGGTTTCATTAAAATAACTATGTTTATCAATGTTGTAATGAATGTGGCATGAATTATGCTTTTTAGTTATGCTGAAAGCCGACTGGCAACTGGCGTAAATGTGACTAGAGTTAAAGTTTGAATGTCAGTGTCGTGGGTTTAATTGAAATGGAACGGGTGGAATGAATGGCGAATTATAAAACGCTTCTGTTTGCGACAGATTTTTCTGAAGGTGCTGAAAAAGCGGTAGATCATGCACGTACGCTTGCCCTGCTTACGGGCGCTAGATTGCATCTACTGCATATCATTACCGAGCTTTCAGATAAGCGTCGTAAGCGTGTCCCCGCGGATGTGATCGATACTTTTATCCGAGAAGTTACCAGGCATGCCCATGAGGATATGCAATCTTTCTGTGACCAGCATTTTGCAGATGCGCAAGCTCAGGGTTTTGAGTTAACCCATAATGTGATCACTGGTACTGGCTATGAAGATATCATCGATGAAGCGATCAGCATCAAGGCTGATCTCATTATTATGGGTACGCATGGCAGAACGGGTATAGAAAAAGTGCTGGTAGGTTCTACAGCAGAGCGGGTAGTGCGCAATTCCACCATCCCGGTATTAACAGTCAGAACCTGATCCGCGAATCCTTTCGCAGGGTGCGTTCATCAGGTAGACCAGAAATATGGGCAACTGACAGGGTTGCTCAAGATAAGTGCAAACTAAAATGACAACAAGCAATACAATCAGGAGAAATACAATAATGACTATTTTATCCAAAAAATCCCTCATTGCCGGTTGCCTTGGCGCTGTTATGGCGACAGGTGTGGCTTTTGCAGAAGATCGTAGTGACTGGCCGAACAGCATAACTGTCGGTACCGCCAGTCAGGGCGGCACTTACTATATCTATGGTGCTGGTTGGGCCAACATGGTCGGTGAAGCTTTAGGCATTTCTGCCGGTGCAGAAGTTACCGGTGGTCCAGTTCAGAACGCGACATTGGTACAAATGGGTGAGCATGCTTTTGGTATGGTGACTACAGGGCCACTGGTTGAAGCGCTTGCTGGTAACAGTGCATTGGCGCCGGGTATGTCACACGAAGATGTTCGTGCCGTGTTCCCAATGTATCAGACCACCTTACAGATCATTTCACTGAAGAGCTCTGGTATTGAATCCGTTGCAGATCTGGATGGTAAAACAGTGGGTGTAGGCCCTGCCGGTGGTACGGCTGATTTGTATCATCCGCAGCTGTTTGAACGACTGGGTCTGAATGTTACAACCCGTAATGGCGGTGCCTCTGATCAGGCGGGTCAGTTGCAGGATGGCTTGATCGATGCTTTTGCTTTTGCGGCCGGTATGCCTATTTCAGCATTCAACCAGTTGGAAGCTCAGGTGGATGTGAACATCTTCTCCTACTCTCCAGAAAATATCGAACTGATTGCTGCTGATTACCCTGAACTGAGCGCAGGTGTTATTCCGGCGTCAGTCTATTCGTCAATGGATGAAGACAAGTCTGCTTTGTCACTGTGGAACTTTGCCATCACCCACAAAGATATGCCTGAATCTCTGGTTTATGGTGTAACCAAAACTGTGATGGAAAATAATGAGCGGATGATGCAGATTCACGGCGCCGCGAGTGAAACAATTCCTGAAAACTACAAGTACAACACCATCGTGCCATGGCATGCTGGTGCGGTTCGTTGGTTTGAAGAGAATGGCTACGACATTCCGGCAGATATGAAAGACTGATAGTCAGTTTCCGGAATGGTTTGCTCAGGGCCGGTTGTCAGCCGAGCCCTGTTTTCTATGCCTTAATGTAGGTCTTCATAACATGACAGATAAAACTCCGGCATCTGCAGATGCTGCAGCTGAAAAAATCGGCGCTGAAGGCGTAGCCGATGTCCCTCTGGGTCATAATGAGCGGGATTTAAGTGGTGTAGTGGGTAAGCTAATCTTTTTTACCTGTGTCTTTTATACACTGCTGCACCTTTACGCACTTAATATTTCTCCGATCGAGACCTGGGCATTCCGTATTATTCACGTAGCAGGTGGCTTGGTGGTAGGCTTTGCACTAATTGCAGCCTACACGCTTGATCGACATAAAAAACCGGTTCCTTTATCACTTTTGCAGCGTACCGTCATGGTGCCTGTTTCGCTGGCGGTACTGCTGTCTGCTGCTGGAATAGCCTATGCCTGGTTAAGCCGTGAATTTTTGGGTCAGGCGGCGCCGCCCAGTTGGCTATTGCCCCAAATCGCCTGGTTATTGGCCATAGGAACGACCGCGGCTGTGGTTTCTGGCTGGGTATGGAAATCTGCCGATAATGAGCGCATTCACTGGGCCGATTGGGCGTTGATGCTGGCCTCCATTGTGGTCGCGGCCTATTTACTGTTTGTGATAAACCGCTGGCGCATGGCAGCCGGTACGCCGATGGTGGGGCAAACCGAATTCTTGGTAGCTCTAGCCGGTGTCTTCCTGATTATGGAGCTGACGCGTCGTGTGGCGGGTCTGGCGCTCATCATCATTACGGCTGTGTTTTTGGCATATGCCTTTGCTGGGCCTTTCTTGCCAGGAATCCTTGAACATCGCGGCTATTCAGTACAGCGTTTCTTTACCTATATTTACACCGATAATGGTATTCTGGGACCAACGACAGCAGTTTCCTCTACCTATATCATTCTGTTTATCACCTTTGCCGCTTTCCTGCAGGCCTCGCGTGTAGGTGACTACTTCGTAAACTTTGCCTTTGCGGCCGCCGGTCGTGCCCGTGGTGGTCCTGCCAAAGTGGCAGTGTTTGCATCCGGTTTGATGGGGATGATCAACGGCACTTCAGCAGGTAACGTGGTAGCTACAGGTAGTTTAACTATCCCATTGATGAAAAAAGTGGGTTACCACCCACGTAGTGCTGCAGGTATTGAAGCGGCTGCTTCTACCGGTGGACAAATCGTACCGCCGATCATGGGGGCTGGTGCCTTCATCATGGCCGAAGTGACCGGTATCCCTTATACCGAAATCGCCATAGCCGCCTTGATTCCGGCCGCACTCTACTTCCTGTCTATCTATTTCATGGTTGATCTGGAAGCACGTCGTGAAGGCATGTCTGGGCTGACTAAAGAACAGTTGCCGGTATTCAAGGAAATGATCAAACAGGTCTACCTGTTTCTGCCGATCATTATTCTGGTATCGACCCTGTTTATGGGCTACTCCGTTATTCGTGCCGGTACTTTGGCAATGGCGAGTGCAGCGGTGGTGTCCTGGTTTACGCCCTATCGCATGGGGCCTAAAGCCTTACTAGAGGCCCTGTCATTGGGTGCTCGAATGGCTATCCCGTTGATCGCGGTGTGTGCCTGCGCCGGTATTATCGTTGGTGTAATCAGTTTAACCGGTGTGGGTGCTCGTTTTGCATCCATGTTGCTGAACATCGCTGATGCCAGCCATCTGTTAGCACTATTCTTTGCCATGTGTATCAGCATTCTGCTGGGTATGGGTATGCCAACAACGGCGGCCTATGCGGTGGCAGCTTCTGTAGTGGCACCCGGTCTGCAGCAGATCGGTATACCACCCTTGGTAGCGCACTTCTTCGTGTTCTACTACGCCGTTCTGTCAGCAATTACGCCGCCAGTGGCACTGGCAGGTTATGCTGCTGCAGCCATTTCCGGTACTGATCCGTTGAAAACGGCGATGACATCCTTCAAGTTTGGTTTGGCCGCCTTTATTGTGCCATTCATGTTCTTCTACAGCCCTGCGCTGTTGATGGATGGAACTTGGGGTGAAATACTCGGAGTCTTTATCACCGCCAGTATCGGCATCTACCTGTTAGCCGCATCTATTCAGGGTTGGTTCCTGAATGGGCGTGTTAATCTGGTACAGCGTTGCATATTGCTGGTGGCAGCACTGGCCATGATAGCGGGTGGTTTGATGACAGATGTGGTCGGACTGGGTCTGAGTGCATTGGTGTTGGTATGGCAGTTAGCCGTCCGCAACAAGGCTGCTGCCTGATAGTATCTGGTAGATTTTAAACAAGGGCGCCTATATTAGGCGCCTTTTTTTTGGCATGTGGTTATCAGTCGTGATCGTATGGCCCCGCAAGGAGGTCTAGGCTTCAGTCATATCTAGTTGAATCTGCATAATAAATATCTATTGATACAGGTCAATTATTTGGTTGGTTTTTAATGATTTAAGTGTTCTTCAGGGTTGCAACTCCGTAATATTTAAACTTCATTAGATATGAAGCATTAGGGACGATGGCTTACATTCATTTTTTTCGCCGTATTTTCGCTACCAACATTGTTTGTTTTGGGATTTGTTTTGCAGTTTCTGCGACAGCACAAACTTCTTTCGATCCTGAAAGCGAATCGCTACGCCAGTTTCGGCAAGAGCAAGATCGCCAAGACCTTCAGCGCAGGCAACTTCAGCCGCAACCGGATGTACGGCTGCCATTGCTGAGCGACACCCAGGTCTCTGTTGTACTTCCAGAAGCTGAGTCGCCCTGTTTTGAAATTCACAACATCAGCTTTACAGTCACTGACGCAGGCCAACAAAACTGGGATTGGCTCGCTCAGCATATTCAACTGTCTGAAGATACTCATCCCGTATTGGGTCGCTGTTTGGGCGCGCAGGGTATAGGCGCCATCATGGCCCGTTTGCAGCAAGCGGTGGTGCAGCAGGGTTGGACGACCACGCGTATCATTGCTCCGCCTCAAGATCTATCTCAAGGAGTTTTGCAGTTTGAAATTCTAGAAGGTGTCGTGCGTGAAATTCGCTTTGCTGACGGGCATGGTAAGCGTGCTACCCGCTTCAATACCTTGCCCTTGCGAGAAGGTGATCTCCTGAACCTGCGTGATCTGGAGCAAGGTTTAGAAAACTTTAAGCGTGTGCCAACAGTGGCTGCGGACATTTCCATTGAACCAGGTGCGCAGCCAGGCGAAAGTGATCTGCTGATTCGCCATACCCAAATGTTCCCTTTCAGAGTGCATGCCTCGGTAGATGACTCGGGAAGTTCTACAACCGGTAAGTACCAAGGTTCGCTCACACTCAGCTATGACAACTGGTGGACGCTGAGTGATTTGTTCTACATCACCTGGCAGTCTGAACTTGGTGGCAAAGATGCCGGAGAAAGAGGCAATACGGGGCATAGCCTGCATTATTCAGTGCCATGGGGATACAACTTGTTGTCGCTGAATAGCTCTAGCAGCAAATACAACCAAACGGTGGCTGGAGCCTTTCAGGAGTATGTGTATTCGGGACGAAATGAGCTGCATGATGTGCAGCTATCGCGCATAGTTCAGCGCGACCAAGCGGGTAAAACCACCGCCGCTGTTCGCGCGTTTCACCGCCGTTCACATAACTACATTGATGACACTGAAATTGAAGTTCAACGGCGAGCAGTCTCTGGGATTGATATAAGCCTGGGCCATCGCCGCAGCTTGGGACAAGGGCGATGGGAGGCGACGCTCACGCATCGACAAGGAATCAATGCCTGGGGATCCTTGTCAGCCCCGGAAGAGGCCTTTGGTGAAGGCACTGCACGCATGCGTCTGTGGTTACTTGATGCCAGTTTTAGCACTCCATTTCATCTGGGCAGTCAGCCCTGGAACTACCATGGCCGTTTGCGAGCGCAAAGGCACCAAACTCGGCTCACACCTCAAGACCGGTTTTCAATTGGTGGGCGCTACACCGTGCGAGGGTTTGATGGTGACAGCGTGCTCAGTGCCGAAAGCGGTATATTCCTGCGCAACGAGGTTTCCACCCAACTGGGATTCAGCCCCTATAGCGTTTATTTGGGCCTGGACCTGGGGCGTGTGAGCGGGCCTTCAGTAGAACATCTGGTAGGGCGTCAATTGACCGGAGCTGTGGTGGGATTACGCTCCTACTGGAAAACTGGCCGCGTGCAAAGCAACTTGGACCTATTTGTAGGCCAGCCGATCACCAAGCCCGATGGGTTCAGAACGGCCAGCTCGGTCTTTGGATTTAGTTTGAATACACAATTTTAAAGGATTAAGCCATGAACCAAATCCGTTACCGACTTGTGCTTAACGTTACACGCGGGTGCATCACTGCACTGGGTTTGGGTGCGTTGGCGGGTTCCTTGGCTCAAGCTCAAATCATTGCCGATCCTGCAGCTCCTGGCAACCAGCGCCCCAATATACTGGAAACTGCCAATGGTGTGCCGTTGGTCAATATTCAAACCCCTAGTGCCGCCGGGGTAAGCCGTAACACCTACAAGCAATTCGACATCAACGCTGAGGGCGTTGTGCTTAACAACAGCCGCACCAATGCACAAACCCAACTGGGTGGTTGGGTACAGGGCAACCCCTGGCTGGCCACAGGTGAAGCGCGTGTCATCCTCAACGAAGTCAACAGTAACAATCCTAGCCAACTGAAAGGGTTTATTGAAGTAGGTGGTCAGCGGGCTGAAATCATCATCGCCAACCCTGCCGGTATTCAGGTCGACGGAGCTGGGTTCATCAATGCCAACCGTGCCACCCTGACCACCGGTACTGCCATCATGAATAGCGGTAACTTGGATGGCTTCAGGGTACAGCGCGGCACTATTCGTATTGATGGGGCTGGGCTGAACGCCTCCCTGACCGATTACACCGGCATACTGGCACGAGCCATTGAAGTGAATGCCAGCATCCATGCGCAACAGTTGGATTTGGTTACCGGCGACAACACCCTTCACCGAGGCACCGGCAACATCCAGGTTGATCCCAGTGAAAAAAGTGACAGCAGCGCAGTCCCTGTCTTTGCATTGGACGTAAGTGAGCTGGGAGGCATGTATGCAGGGCATATTCGCTTGGTTGGCACTGAAGCAGGGGTAGGAGTGCGCCACCACGGCACACTGGCGGCGAGTGTGGGTGATATTCATGTTGACGCTAATGGTTGGCTTAGCTCGGCTGGCAGCATGACTGCCCAGCAGGGTAGTGTGAACATCCACACAGCAGAAGCCCAGCACCACAGTGGTAGCCTGGTGGCTGCAGGTAATCTCACACTTAGTGCGGGTGCGCCTGAACAGGCCGCAAGCCTGAGCAATAGCGGCACCTTGCGGGCCGGCTTAGAGGCCAATCTTCAAGCCAGTGATCTTAGCAACACGGGACAGATTGATGCCCAGCGTCTAGATGTTACCGTGACCAACCTGAACAATGAGGGTGATATCTGGCAAAGTGGAACCCAATCCTTAGAGGTACAAACTGCCGCACTCATTAACGAAGCTGGTGGTGCTATTGGTGCGGTGGAATTCACTAGTCCTGAACCCGCTCCAAGTCCAGATCCAAATCCAGCGCCAGAACCTGCTCCGGCACCTGAACCTGAACCTGAACCTTCGCCGGGTTCGACACCGGCTCCAACCCCGGCCCCTGTTCCTTTGGCCAGCGGTCTCATTAGCGTGAGCGGTACGCTTAGCAACAGTGCCGTGGCCACCTTAGCCGCAGCTGGCGACTTGAACCTGAATACCACGCAAACACTGAACAATGCAGGTTACATCCGTACCCAAACTCTGCAAGCTAGTGGGCAGGGTTTCGAGAACACCCACGGCACCTTGTACGCCCCGCAACTGCATGTGCAGGTTGACAGCTTGACCATCAGTGGCGGCACGGTGATGGCAAGCATCGCTAATCTTAGCAGTATTGAGCATACCTTAGCGCAGGGTGCACAGCTTTACACCCAGGCGCTCAGCCTCAATGCCCAGAACCTGAACAATGCTGGTGAAATCCAGTCAGCCGCTACCGCGCAGATAGACGTGTCTAACCTCTTCAAGAATACTGGCCGTGTAGCCGTTGTAGATGATATCGCCCTCCACGTTGGTACATTAAACAATACCGACGGTCAGGTGTTAGCTGGAAAGGATCTATCCATTACGGCTCAATGGGCAATTAACAACAGCCATGGCACCCTAAATGCGCAAGGTGCGCTCACCCTGCAAGACAGCGTTATCCTTCCCAGTCAACGTAACCTGGTCATTATCAATACCAGCGGCCACCTTGTAGCCAACAGCAGCACCCAGGCGGCCAACAGTGCTGTGAATATCACCGCCAAAACCTTGAGTCTGGATGGCACCCTGCAAAGCGGCGGCGATATGGCGCTGGATCTGGTCGGCGACTTAAACACTGTTGATGGTCAACATGCGCGCGCTGGGCGTGATTTGACGGTACAGCTTCATGAAGGGCTGTTCAACAACGCGGGGCAGTGGCAAGCTGGGCAAGATCTCAGCCTGCATGCTAGCCACATTAACAACCAAGCTGGTGGTGAGCTGCTGAGTCTGGGCAGGACAACACTCGATACCACCCAAAATAGCACCGGTACGGTGACTAACCGGGCGCTGGTAGATGGTGCCGATACTCGCATCAACAGCTACAGCGTTAATAACCTGGGCACAGGGCGTATCTATGGTGATCGCATCGCCATCGCTGCCCACACGCTGAGCAACAGCGAAGAAGTCCTTGCTGGCGAAACGACAGCTGCCACTATTGCCGCTCGTGAGCGTCTTGATATTGGCGCCCAACACATCATCAACCGTGAAGGTTCGCTGCTCTTTAGCGCTGGGGAGCTGGCCATAGGCGGTGCACTGGATGCTAACCACCGTGCCATCGTGGACGGCAGTGTCAACGCAATCACACTTAACAATAACAGTGCCACGATTGAAAGTCTGGGTAATATGGCGTTGGCCGCCGACACGCTGCGCAATACCAATGAGCACTTTGAGATCACGCTGGACGTCATTGATGGTCCGCGCAATATCACCCTGATTCAGCCCCGTGGCAGCAGTGCAAGAATTCCCACCAACAACCTGCGTATTTATCGTTGGAGTCGTGCCTGGGGCTACCGCTACCTGACCGACCCTGATCCAGAACCCATCGCTGCACCTGTATTAGGCCAGACTCCTATTCCTGGTGTGGGTGATGTGAGCTGTACCGACATCGATGACGATAACACCTGTACACGCGTGCCAGGAGCGGACTATCCCCATACCGATCCAGCCTGGGCCTATTTTGGCCTTACACCCCCAACACCTGAACCAGTAGCGCCCACCTTGCCCGCTCCGACGGCTCCACCAGCACCCGATGTTTCTGGTGCTGACAGTTGCGAGGCGGGAGCAGGTTTTGACCCAACCGCTTGCGATGCCCATCAACAAGCACTGGCCGCCTATGACCTAGCCTGGGAGGCGTACCAAACAGAGCAGGCCGCTTACACCGATGCCTGGGCAGAGTACGATGCCAATAATGAGGCTTGGGAAGATGCTAACGAAGCGCTGTACGACACGCTGGATGATAAAATTATCGCCTACAACCAGCAGTTTGCAGGGCGGGATATTACGCACTGGACACAATACAACATCACCCGCACTGAACACGAAAGTCAGGTCAGCTCGAGCCTGCCTGGGCAAATCAATGCAGGAGGACACCTCAGCCTACGTGGACAAGACCTGCTGAATGACAAAAGTACTATCCTAGTGGGTCAGACCCTGCAGGGCGATGTTGATAATCTGGAGAATCGCCAGGCTCTGGGCCAGAATGTGGTTAACGTGACGGGTACCACCCAGTCAAGCTGGACCTATCGTAAGCGCGGAGGAAAGTTAAAAACCGGTAGTAAACATACCTACCGTGAATTTTCGGGTCATAGCCCCTACAACCCAGCCGATGTGGTCACCACTATTACCCTTAACGTGAGTGAGGTGCAGCAAAACACCACCTCTGCAGGTAGTGGCACTACTCTTGCCGACAAGGCAGCAACAGGCGGCCTTAGCAGTACTGGTACCGGAAACTCACATGCCACGGCTTCGATCCTGGCTGCCCAGGTTGGTAGCGCCGCAGGTGCCCCAGCTCTGGTATTGCCCAACAGCAGCCTCTTCAAGGTAGTCCCAGGTAGCAACGCCAGGTATCTGGTTGAAACAGATCCCCACTTTGCCAACTACCGCCAGTGGCTTAGCAGTGATTACTTGCTACAAGCCCTGTCCCTGGATCCCGAACATACCCAGAAACACCTGGGGGATGGCTTTTATGAGCAAAAACTTATCCGTGAACAAGTAGCGGCGCTTACCGGTTACCGCTTTTTGGGCGATTACAGCAGTGATGAGCAGCAATACCAAGCGCTCATGACCGCCGGTGCCACTTTCGCCCAAAGCCACCAGCTACGCCTTGGCATTGCTCTATCAGCGGCGCAAATGGCTCAACTCACCAGCGACATCGTCTGGCTGGTGACGCAAACTGTACAGTTGCCCGATGGCTCCACTACTACCGCACTGGTGCCCAAAGTCTATCTATCCCCCCGTCAAGGCGACCTGGCGGCCAGTGGTCAGCTGTTTAGTAACAACGTTAACACGGGTAGCCTGATCAGTGCCCGCGAGATTGAGTTGGCTCTATCGGGTGACTTGAACAACAGCGGCATGATAGCCGGGCGCAAACTGGTCGACATCAGTGCGCAAAACATCGCCAACAGTGGCCTTATTCAAGGTGACATCACGCTCCTTAGCGCTGAGCAAGATATTACCCTTGAGGGCGGTAGCCTGGTTGCCCAGCGTGGCATGCTAATCGATGCCGGGCGCGACCTCCGGGTTGAAACCACTACCCACAGTGCCAGCAACCAGGCTGGGGGCAACACCTTCAGCCACAGTGGTATCGATCGCATTGCCGGTTTGTATGTCAGCGGCCCCGACGGTGTGTTGCAGGCCAGTGCCGGGGGTGATGTGACCCTATTGGCTGCCCAGATCCACAATGCCGGTACCGGCAGCACCCAGATCCAGGCTGACGGAGACATTAACCTGGGTACAGTACAAACAGGTGAAAGCCATAACATCACCTGGAACCAACACAACTACCACCACCAAAGCCATAGTCAGGAAGAGGGCAGTCGCATCAGCGGGGGCGGTGACGTCAGTATTCTGGCTGGGCAACATGTGTCCCTGCGCGCCGCACAGGTGGACGCCCAAGACCGCCTCCTGGTTAATGCCAGCCTGGGTGATATCAGCATTGAGGCTGGACAGCGCCGCGAAAGCCTGGCCGAAAGCCAGCGTAGCGTCAGCCGAAGCACCTTCAGCAAAAAGACGACCATTACGCGTAGCAGTAGCCAAAGCACTCAGTCGCAAGCCAGCGAACTGGGTGGGCAGATGGTGGACATCCGCAGTGGACAAGACCTGCGCATTAGCGGTTCTAATGTACTCAGCGATACCGACCTGAGTCTGAACGCCAACAACAACCTGACCATCGAAGCCGCGCACAACAGTGACAGCCACAGCCAGTTCACCCAGACCAAAAAGTCCGGCCTGTTCAGTAGCAGCGGCGGGATCGGCATCACCCTGGGCAGTCAGCTGCAAAGCCATGATGCCCAACAGACGATCACCACCGCGGCGGCCAGCACGGTGGGCAGCGTAGGCGGTAACGTCAGCCTTACCGCCGGTAACGCCTATACTCAGACAGGGTCGGATCTGCTGGCCCCTGCCGGGGATATCGACATCCGTGCCCAAACCATCACCCTCCAGGAAGCCCGTGAAACCGGCCAGCAACGCAGCGAACACAGGTTCAAGCAATCGGGCCTCACACTCGCCATTACCAGCCCAGTGATCGAGGCGGTAGAGACGATCCAGACCCAAGCCAAGGCCGCGAGCAATACTGATTCCAGTCGTATGCAGGCTCTGGCCGCCGCCAATATCGCTATGAACGCCAACCAGGCGGTTAACGCCGTGCAAGCCGGCCAGAACACAACCGATGGCAACCTGGCTAATCAGGCCGGCGGCATCGGTATTAGCCTGAGCCTGGGCAGCTCCAGCAGCAAAAACCTGGAGCAAAGTCACGCCAACAATGCCCGCGGCAGCAGCCTCAGTGCGGCTGGGAATGTTAACCTCCAGGCCAGCGGTGCTGGTGAGGGCAGTGATATCACCGTCCAAGGCAGTCGCATTCACGCTGGGCAAACCGCATCCTTGCAAGCCGATGGCCAGATCAACCTGCTGGCGGCGCAAAACATCACCGAGCAGCAAAGCCACAACAGCAGTAACAGCGCCAGTGTCGGCATAGGGTTTTCACTCGGAGGGCAAAACAACGGATTCACGTTAAATCTGGGCGCCAGTCAGGGACGTGGTAACGCTGATGGTCTGGATATCCAACACAGCAACACCCACCTGAGTGCTGATACCCTCTTCCTCAGCGCTGGCAGCGATATTACCCTGCGTGGTGCCGTGGCCGAGGCCGAGCGCATCCAGCTAAGCGCTGGCGGCGACCTCATCATCGAAAGCCTGCAGGACAGCAGCTATTTCGATAGCAAGCAAAAAGACAGTAGCATCGGTGTGAGCTTCTGCATCCCGCCCTTCTGCTATGGAACATCCAGTGGATCACTCAGCGCATCAAACAGTCAGGCCCATGGCAGCTTTGCTTCCGTCATTGAGCAAAGCGGCATTCGTGCCGGAGACAGAGGTTATCAGATCAATGTTGACGGAATCACGCACCTCATTGGCGGTGCCATCACCAGTAATCAGGATGCTGTGGATGCAAATTTGAACACCCTAGAGACCGCGGTTTTGGTTGCCGAGGATCTGACAAACTCGGCAGATGCCAGCGCTAGCTCCAGTGGGGTGAATATTGGTAGCAGTATGTTCACTCAGGGACGGTACGGGATGGTTAAAGGCATTGTTGGCAATAGCTTGAATTCGGCAAGTGCTGGTGGTACATCAAATGGGCAGACCCGCAGTGTTATTAGCGAAGGCGTCATTCAGATTACGGATGAAGCGCAACAGTTAGCCCTGACAGGGCAGTCATCACAGACGGTGCTTGAAGGTGTACATCGAGATGCATCCACGGCCCACCTTGCTGCTGTGATGCAGGATGTGAAATCGCTCCGAGATCAGGTAAATGCAGAGCGGTTCATCAAAGAGGAGAGTTTCAAGATCGCTTCTGCTCTAACAGATGAAGCGTATAGAACCATTTTTATAGCGGCAGCAGAAGTTTATCGCATAGTACTTGGTGAGGATGGCGAAGTGACTAGACAACGTCTTACTCCGGAAGAAAAGCGAAACCTGCAACCCGGTAGTAATGGCAATATAGCCGTCTTTTCAAATGGTATATTCAACGATGAGAATGCTGCCAGTGAGTATGCTGTTCAGATGAGTCAGATTGCACCGGGTGATGCGGTATATCTTGTCCACTTTCCACAGGCAAATAATGCTATCTCAGAACTGTTGGTGGCTGGTTATCAGAAGTTTATGGAGAGTGAGTTGTTTGGCCTGTCAAATGCTACCAAAGAGCTCCAGAGCCTTGCGGAAAATTATGGGAATACGGGCCTGGATCTGTTTGGACACAGCCGAGGCTCTATGACCGTGGGAAATGTACTTGAAGTCTTGAGTCAACGTGAGGGCAGTGAGGGGATGTTGTCCAATACGAATGTCAGTTTCTTCGGGCCGGCATACAATGCAGATAAGGCCGCGTCGTTGTTGTATTTTCTTTCAGCAGGCGAATCCAGCTCGGTGACACTGCAGAATCATGCTGATGATTTTGTGGGTGTGTTGTTGGGTGGTAATGCCGCCACCTATGATACACGCGAGACAGGTCGCACCCGGCTGGGTGAATGGTTGAATATGTTCAATGAATCACCAACGGTACATTCTTGTTATGGTGGGGAGATTGAGCGCTGTCAATATGGAGGATATGGGGTTGCAACCCCTCTCTTAATATTCCCGAACAGTAAGGATCAAGGGGAGTGAGCATGAAGCACATGATTTTAATTACTATGTTTATTATTCTGATTCTGTCTGGTTGTACAAAACCGCGTTTGTATCCAGCATTTATGGATTATTCAAAGCCTGGTGTAGATCTGCTTGGGGTAAAAAAAGCGATGCTGGAATGTGGGGCTGTATCTGTAAGGCCGACTCAGCATTCATATGAGGCAGTTGGTCTGTATGAGATTGATGAGAGATCAAATCATCATTTTTTGGTGGTATTATGTATGGAAAGAGAAGGTTTTGAATATCGTCACGGTACTGTAGAACAAGCATGCTTAAGAGGCAGTCGCATGCATTTTTCAGCCTGCCAACCCAATCCCCCAATTCCAGAGCGCAGTATTGAAACTCGGCTGAATAGTCATCATTGCAAGGTCTTATCAGTCACGCCTGCCCACTGCCTGCCCTGATTAAAACATTATGCCAACAAGGAAAGTACCGTGAAACTACCTATCTACTCATCTCTTCTGATTATATCCCTGCTGCTCTCTGGTTGTGTGGCTACAACACCTCAGCCAACAGCCGCATCACCTATGAATGCTGAAACCAGTCGTCAGGTGGTTACGATCGATCAATTCGCACGTGATCCAGAGAGGCTATATCTACATGTGCCAAGTGCCAGTAATGCTATTTCCAATCGAATGGTATTGGTGTCACTGCGTTCAGGCACACGTTCGCAGGCGGTGAATACACTGGTCAATTACCTGAATAGACAGCCTGCCAGCTCAATCGGCGTGGTAGGGGACCATGAGGAGATCAATCTGGCAACGATTGATGTGGCCTTACAGCAGTTGAACCCGGATACGGAGCGTGGGAAGTTATATGTGGTCAGCAAGGCTATCCATGGTGATCTGGTTGATCAGGCGAGTGCGGTGGGTGTTGAGTTGATATTGATACAGCCATAGTGGTAATGATGCAGAGCAAGAAGGATCAAGGGTGCAAATTATGCGCGTTGCACTAGTGGACGCCCACGGGGATCAAGGGGGGATCAAGGGGTCAGTTCTTTTTAACTAGATCCTAGGCTGCTCCAGTAGCAACAGCTAGGCGCAAAGCCCTGCGATCCCTTCTACAGGCAAAGGTGCCGGTAACCGCACCCACTTCACCAACACCGATATCAGCGCCAATCAAGTTCACCTCGACTCTGGCGGTGACACCACCCTCCAGGGCGCAGTGGTCAGCGCCGACCAGGTCACGGCTAAAGTGGGTGGTAACCTCTCTATTGAAAGCCTGCAAGACCAAAGCCGCCACAAAGAAAACAACCAAAGCGCCGGTGGCTCTATCACAGTGGGCCTCACCAACACCGGCTTTGTTGGCGGTAGCCTCAGCCTGGGTCAAAGCAAAATCAACGCCGACTACACCAGTGTTGGACAACAAAGCGCGATCCGTGCCGGAGACGGCGGCTTTGATATCACCGTAGAAGGCGGCACCCGCCTGATCGGTGGCCAAATCACCAGCAGTCAAGCCGCCGTGGACAACAACCTGAACCACTACCAGGCCACTGCCGGTACTGAAACACAAGACCTGCTCAACAGCGCCAGTTACGATGCCAGCAGTGCCAGTATTAGCATCGGCTCTTCCGGCGGTGGCGCGGGAGTTGGCAACGACAGTGGCTCAGCCAGTTCCACCAGCACAGCGGGTATCAGCGGTATCGCTGGCAATGAAACCGCTCGCACCGGTGATGTAGAAACCGGCCTGAATCCGATTTTTGATCAGGACAGGGTGCGTCAGGAGATCGACGCGCAGGTGGCGATTACCGCCGAGTTCGGCCAGCAGGCGAGTAAGCTGGTGGGTGATATCGCACATGCCAAACTTGAAGAGGCACTGGATAAACGGCTACAAGCCAGACAGGCCGACGCGGCTGGTGATACAGAACGCGCCGCCCAACTCAACGCCCAGGCCGATCAGCTACAAAATGACTGGGGTGATAACGGCCTCAAACGCCTGGCCGCCCATACTGTTATAGGCGCCTTAACCGGTGGTAGCAGTGGTGCTACGGGCGCCGCCCTCGGCACCCTCAGCGCTCCCTTAGTAGCCGATGCTCTCAAAGAAGCCGGTGTAGATGAAACCCTGGCCAAAGGCCTCACTGCACTGGCCAGCAGTGCTGCCGGAGCGGCGGCAGGTAGCACAGCAGGCGCGGCGGCAGGCTTTAATGAGGTGGTGAATAACTACCTGAGTCATCAGGAACTGCTGAGTGCCAAACGAGAGCTGGAAGGCTGTGCGGGTAACACGGAGTGCATGGGTGATGTGGTACAGCGCTACTTGGCGCTGAGCGATGAAAACTTGGCAACCGCACAAGCCGATTGTGTCACCTCACTAGAAGCCTGCCAGCCGCATAACCTGCTGCATCGAGATGCGATGAACGCCCTGCATGATGACAGAGGCGGTGAGCTGTTTGATATATCGAACGAAGCGCGTCCCTTCCTGCAGGTTCTGATGTATGAAAACATCGGTGCTGAAGGTGCGATGGCGCAAGCGACATTGACGCGTTTTTGGGAAGAACAGGGCGTGTCATCCGAATGGGCGGCAGCCATGGCTGCCTTGCCCATCGGACTGAACAAGCAAGTGCTGAAAAATCGGGGGAGTGGTGGGGTTGTTCCAAGCAAGGTTCAAACTGAGCTTGTACGAATTGCCTCTGATGGTCATGCGCTCGCTCGACATGGCGGGGTCGTCACCGATCAACAGCTTTTGGTTCGAGCAGTGACTGGCGTGGCTCCTGACGGATCGTCGGTAGTCCGAAACGGCCAAATCGTAGTGCCACCCTCATCGACAGCGTTTAATTCGGACGCTATCCTAGCTCAGTCCGATATGCTGGTTCGGCAAAATTATCTGGATCGTGCGATAGCATTGAGCAAGCCGGGTACAACACGCGTAACGGTGGAAGGTATCGATACTGAGACAGTGATTGGCCGAGGTTATGACCGCGTTTCTCATGTCCCAGGCGTTCAGGGTCCTCTCCAATTTCACGGCGACCTTTCCAAAGTGACTGCTGTTTACCAGTACGATGCTACTGCTAATGTTTGGCGAACAATAACTATCTACCCGGTGAAGTAAGATGCCCGACTATTCTTTAATTGAGTCTGTCTTATCTGGAATCTATAGCGTATCTGTTGGCTATGACGAGGAAGATGCTATCGGTGAGCTTAGAAGAGATTTGGATGAAAATGTGTGGTTCAGAGATGGATTTAGAAAAGAGCTGAATGAAGCGTTTTCTGATAAAAGTATTTCATGGAGAAATCTTCTAGCTCAGCATGAGGTCTTGTTCGTCGATGATGAGGGGGTTGCTCGGGATTACGCGAAGAAAATTTTGTGGGACGTCGCTAATCCGTTGTCCCGTCCGCTGTCCGCAAGACGGTAGAGCATGTGAAAACCGACTCGGTTGATCAATTATTATTCAGTTTTCCGTTAGTAAAGAGCGATGAGCTAACAAACAGCTACTTTAAAACTGTCATGTTGAGCAACCAGAAGTCACTTTCTGTGGCATAGAGCTGCTTTTGAGTAGGGTAAGCCCCTGCCCTTCGCGGACAGTGCATTTTGGGAGCTGCTTTTTAAAGAGCGGAGACTGCTGCCTATGTCGGCGGCACGTAAAACCCACGCAAGGCCCCATGCCACAGTGACACATAGCGCCAGTTTTTTGTTTTGGGTGGCACTACACCCAGCCAGACTTCGGCGGGTGTTCGTCCTCCCAAATTCTGGTGCGGACGAATATGGTTATACCACCAGCCAAAGGTGACCAGTTGTTCATCCAGTTGCACGCCATCATCAATCAGGATCAGCCGGATATGCGTCTTGAAGGTACCAAAGAAGCGCTCGATCCGACCATTCTGCCAGGGGCAATGTTTCTCGGTGGTCTGGTGACGGATGCCCAGCAGCCACAGGCCGAGCCGGAACAGTCGACTGGTGAAGACCGTTTCATTATCGGTGCGGATAATCTGTGGCTTGCCAAATTGCTCGATCACCTCCCGCAGGCAGCGGAGCAACGTGATGGACGCCTTGTTGGGCAGACGCTTCAGGGTAACTGCCAGGCGGGAATGATGTTCGCAAATACCGAGGATAGTGTGTTGATGCTGGTGACTATCAGCCACCTGCGTCATGTCGATGCCCCAGTATTTTCCTTTCGGTGCCTCATAGGCGGAGCGGCTTTTGATCTTGCGTTGCAGTACGCGGATCTCGTACTGGTGTTTCTGGATAGTCTGCGCCACAAAACTCTTGCCAACGTATTCGCCCTGGTCGGCAAAGAGGCGATTGAAGGTCAGCGCCAGAGTCCGGCAACCGGCTTTGGGTAGATGAGCTTTCAGGTAGATCACAGTTCATCAGTGACCCGGGCAGGTTTGCGATGTGTCCGGATGGGGCGTTGCTTTCGGCCAGAGGCTGCTTTAATGGAGTGTTTTGTTTTAGCCTCTTCGGGCTGTTTGCACCACAGCAAGGCCTGCCATAGCAGGGTAAAAAAAGATAACGATAACGGCATCATGCCAATACAGTGATATCAATGTCACAGGCTCTTTAACAATTTTATGATAGATGGCGGGCTACCTTAGCCCGCTGTGTCGGCCAACAAAGCGCGATCCGTGCCGGAGACGGAGGCTTTGATATCACCGTAGAGGGTGGTACCCGCCTGATCGGTGGCCAGATCACCAGCAGTCAAGCGGCGCTGGACAACAACCTGAACCACTACTAGGCCAACGCAGGCACCGAGACCCAGGATCTACACAACAGCGCCCGCTACGATGCCAGCAGTGCCAGTATTAGCATCGGCTCTTCCGGCGGTGGTGCGGGAGTTGGCAACGACAGTGGCTCCGCCAGTTCCACCAGCACGGCCGGTATCAGTGGTATCGCGGGTAATGAAACCGTCCGCACCGGAGATGCGGAAACCGGCCTGAATCCGATTTTTGATCAGGACAGGGTGCGTCAGGAAATCGACGCGCAGGTAGCGATTACCGCCGAGTTCGGCCAGCAGGCGAGTAAGCTGGTGGGTGATATCGCACATGCCAAACTTGAAGAGGCGCTGGATAAACGGCTACAAGCCAGACAGGCCGAAGCGGCTGGTGATACAGAACGCGCCGCACAACTCAACGCTCAAGCGGATCAGCTACAAAATGACTGGGGTGATAACGGCCTCAAACGCCTGGCCGCCCACACTGTTATAGGCGCCTTAACTGGTGGTACCAGTGGTGCTACGGGCGCCGCCCTCGGCACTCTCTCCGCTCCCTTAGTAGCCGATGCTCTCAAAGAAGCCGGTGTAGATGAAACCCTGGCCAAAGGCCTCACTGCACTGGCCAGCAGTGCGGCTGGAGCCGCCGTAGGCGGAGTACAAGGCGGTGCCACAGCGTATAACGAGGTGCTGAACAACTACCTGACCACACAAGCCATTAATGCTGCACTAGAACGCTTAGCCGAAGAGGATTCAGAGCAGAACCACCAACTGCAAGCGCTTCTGTTAGACGTTCAGCAGATCAATGCCCCGGTTGATCACTGCCGCGTAGTACGCAGTGATTGTGGTCACATATTAGATCAGATCACAGCGGGTCTTGAGTTACTGCAAGACCCACATACCCGTGAGAAATTTGGCGGGTATTTAACGGATCAGTCTATAGCGCGTCAGTTAAACGACTTGCATGCCACTGTACAAATGATCGATTGGTCAGAAGACCCTGCCAATATCGCTCGAGCAGAAACCTTTGTGAATACGATAATCAGTTTCCTACCTTACCTGGGAACGGCGAACGATTTTCATCAAGCGGAGACTGCGCTAGACTACGTGATGGCGAGCCTTGGCCCGGTGGGTGATGCGGCTGGCCCGATGATCAAAGCAGCAAAAGGAAGGATTGCGAGCCAGCGGGCTATTGTGAGTGGTGGTGTGCCAAATGGGCCACTGACACCTATTGGTAACTCCGTTGATCTAACAAATGGTCGTAGCGGACATATATTGGCCAATCATAAACCAGGTGCTGGAAAACTTGGAAAAACGGAGTTTCCGTCTAATTGGAGCGATGATAGGATTATTCATCAAGTATCTGATATCGCAAGTGACCCTTCACTCACTAGATTGGTTGATTCTAGAGGGACACCATATGTTTCAGGAACTCGCGATGGAGTAGATATCAGAGTTACATTCTTTCCGGACAATCATCCTCGTGCAGGTCAAATTTCCTCTGCGTATCCAACTAACGTTCCAGCAAATCCGAGGCCATAATGACTTGGGGTAATAAAGATCACGATTGGAAAAAGCTGATATCAGATATTCAGTCTGAAATTGATGCGAACAAAGATGTGATACCAAAAGAACGATTGAGTAATATTCAATATTACTTAGATCATGACGAGTATAGCATGGCGTTTGAATATTTGTATTTGGAGATAATGGAGAGAGAAGGGGCATGTTTTACTCTTGGTAAACAGAGTGTCAAAGAGATAGCACTCTTTTTTGATTTGAATGATGAAAATGAATGTATGGTCGATGCCCGTTTTTGGCCAAAATTGCAGGCTTTTCTTGAGAGAAACTAATAAATGTTGTTGTCCCGTTCGCTGTTGACGGTGGCCATGACCAGCTGTGCTGATACCCGTATCCTCGGTTCCAACCTGCTGGCCGATCAAAACCTTAGCCTCAACACAGGGAACAACCTGACCATCGAAGCCGCACACAACAGTGACAGCCACAGCCACTTCACCCAGACCAAAAAATCCGGCCAGCAAAGTAGCGAACACAAGTTCAAGCAATCGGGCCTCACACTCGCCATTACCAGCCCGGTGATCGAGGCGGTAGAGACGATCCAGACCCAAGTCAAGGCGGCAAGCAACACTGACTCCAGTCGTATGCAGGCTCTGGCCGCCGCCAATATCGCTATGAACGCCAATCAGGCGGTTAACGCCGTGCAAGCCGGCCAGAACAGAACCGATGGTAACCTGGCGGATCAGGCTGACACCCTCTTCCTCAGCGCTGGCAGCGATATGACTCTGCGAGGTGCCGTGGCCGTGGCCGAGGCTGAGCGCGTACAGCTAAACACGGTGGCGACCTCCTCATCGAAAGTCTGCAGGACAGCAGCTCCTTTGATAGCAAGCAAAAAGGCAGCAGCGTCGGTGTGAGCCTCTGCATCCCGTCCTTCTGCCATGATACTGATACGGCCCACAGCGCGGCGCAGAAACAAGACGCTGACCGTCTGCTGCGGCAGGTGGAGGCCGAGCGGGCAATTAAAGAGCAGACCTTTAAGATGGTAGCCACTTTCACCAACGAGGCTTATCGGTCGAGATTTCAACAGGAACCTCAGCCTCTCAAAGGTTTGTGCCCGGCGGGCGCCAACTGTATTGCCGATCCTAGCAGGATTATCTACAGTCATGCAGCCGAGGATGACATCAAGAATGTAGAACCCGGCAGTATTCAGGCTGTCAACGGCATTCTGCACGACCAACGCCATCGAGTCTCTGAACAGAATTATTTACATCCTCAACAGGACTGCTTCAGACCTTTCTTAAGGGCAACTTGAAACTCAATTTATAACTCTCTAATATATCTGACTATTTCCGACACGAGTATTTTTGTGGATATTTACCAAGCCGAAATGCAACTCAGTGCTGCCAAGCATCTACGCTGGATGCCCGACACCATTGATATCAGCGCTAAAGGGATCTATATCGACGGCTGGGTTCTCTCTGTCTGGGAAGACTCGGAACAAACCCGCTTCCTGCTGAATGGTAAAGACTTTGCAGAGGTCATTTGGCCGGTTGAGTCACCCGATATAAAAGCTCACTTCAATGTGCTTCCTAATACAAATGCTTCCCGGTTCCGCTGCTGGCAGCCTCTGGAACCAGGTGAAATGCCCTACGAAAACGGTTTTCTCCGTTTCAACGTCACGGGTCAATTTGGTGAGCATCGCAAGTCCTATCGCACAGCCTGGTTCATCAGCGATCCTGATCTGGAAGTTGCTGCCCCATCTGCGGCAAGGATAGAGCGTGTTATCGGTACTAACCACTTGGGCTCTTTCAAGCTCGGTGGGGCCACAACACTCAATCGTCTCGAACAACTGCTGTTTGACCGTTTTGACCGGCCATTAAGCACCTTCAAATCGGTACTTGACTGGGGTTGCGGTGCAGGCCGCCTGACCCGCTACTTGACGCGGCGAGCTGCAACGGTGACAGGGGTCGATATCGATGCTGACAATATCCGTGGCTGCGCCGAAACAATCACCTCAGCCCATTTTCAGCTGATTGATCTCTATCCGCCCATGCCATTCGCCAGCTCCAGCTTCGACTTGGTAATAGGCATCTCAGTGATGACCCACCTCAAAGAGTCAGTGCAGCATGCCTGGCTGGCAGAGCTCAATAGAATTGTTGAGTCCGGAGGTCTGGTATTGTTGTCAATTCAGGGCATGGCCCAGTCAGCGCTCTACCGGACCTCAAGTGAGCAACTGCAGGCCGTACAACGTCAAGGCATTTTATATACCGGCAATAACTCACAGCTTGACCAAGTCGTCGATGCAACCAACTATTATGTTGACGTGATGCATTCCCATGAGTATGTAATGGCCAGTTGGAGCGAACACTTCGAAGTGCTTGAGATTATTGAGGCTATTGCCAGCAATCAGGATCTTGTACTCATGCGCAAACGCTGAGCTGGATAAGCCCTAAGGACGCGCTGGAAAAGACTTCCTGATTTTGGCAAAATACCCGGACACTACTCCGCCGAGTTTTCCGATGAAGCAGATGACCTTCGCCAACGCCGAGTACGCCGGCAAGCGCAAGCAAACCCGCAAAGAGCTGTTCCTGATCGAGAGGGATCGGATGGTGCCGTGGAAGGTTTTGATTGCCTTGATTGCACCTTGCTATCCCAAGGGTGATGATGGCCGTCCGTCCTGCTCGCTGATGGCAATGCTACGTGTCTATCTGATGCAAAACTGGTTTGGCTACAGCGACATTATTGGCTACCTAGGCGACCGTGGCCTATCACTGCGTCAGGGTACTATCGGTAGCAGAGGCTTGTGATTACTTTCGGCAGCACGCAGCTTGATAGCAAATTAATCATTATCTACGGCAACTGCCAGACGGTACCGCTGGCGATGCAACTAGCCGCTGCCGATACAGTAGCGCCTGAAAATCGAGCCTACGTTTGCGTACTCAACCATGCGCTCCCTGGCAAGCTGATAGCGCTGCCTTCTGCAGAGCAACTATCCCGCTGCATTCTCTACCTTGAGCAATATGACAGTGCAGTGTCTGCTCTTCCCGTTAGGGATATGCTGAGACAAAAAATCCCTCGGAACTGCCCTCGCCTCGTCTTTCCGACCTTCATGATGTTTTGCTTCTGGCCCTTTGAATGCACAGATCCTCGCAACGCGCCTGAACCTAACTTCCCATGGGGGCGCTATCCGCACGGTGATTCACTTGCGCTTGAGCTGGTGTCCCGCGGACTTAAAGGTGAAGAAGCGATTAATACCTACATGGATATATCACTGCAGCGCATGCCGGACCTGCAACTTAGCCTGCAGCGAGACATTGCGAGAATAGCCCGGCACGACCAAGCGTCGGACGTCCACATTGGCGATTATGTGATAGCCAATTTCCGGCGCAAGCATCTCTTCCTGACAACGGGACACGTATGTAATGACGCATTGCATGAGCTGGGCAGGCGGCTTTATCAAAAAGTCTCACCGATTCTAGGCAGCATACTGGAGGAAGGACTGGACAGGATCGAGAAAGCGATAGCGACCTACACCGGCATGAGCAGTTTCCAGATGCCTATCCACCCTTATATTGCGCGAGAGCTGGGGCTTGAGTTTTATGACGAACAGCTGCAATTCAACTGGTTCGGTAATGCGTGGAGCTTTCAACAATTCATTGGCCGCTATATCGCTTATGACCGTGACTGGTATATCCAAATCCCCCAATCCAAACCAGTACCTGCACAGCCCGTGGATATTTATCAGGCGTCTGCACAGCTGAGCGCAGCCAGAAGCCTGCGCTGGATGCCCGGGCGTATCACTATCGATAATCGAGAAATCACGATCGATGGCTGGGCGCTAACTACTTGGGACCAGTCATCGGATACAGGTTTTCTGCTCAATGGAGAGCAGTTCGATCATGTTGAGTGGCCTATAGCTTCACCAGATATGCTGGCCCCCTTCGGCGCCATCCCACATGCGGATCAGGCACGCTTTCGTTGCAGGAAAGTGTTAGAGGTCGGCACTAGCCCATACCTGGAGGGGTTCGCTCGCTTTAATATTGTAGGGCAATACGGCGAACATCAAAGTACCTATCGCACTGCTTGGTTCGTCTGCGACCCTAGGCTCGAGCAAGTACCCGCAGGCACTGTGACTGAAATCCCCCCTGCCCACCTTGGTGGTGCCACCATCACCAAACGCATCCAGTATTTGTTGGAAGACCGCTTCGAGCGCTCATTGAACTCATTCGAATCTGTACTCGATCTACATTGCGGTTACCTTACTCACTATCTAGCAATGCTCTGCCCAAAGGTGACTGGGGTGAGCAGCATGGCGGAGCATATCCTCCAGTGCGAGCGGGCGACCCCAACTGCACATTTCCATCTGATAGACCGCATGCCGCCAACGCCCTTCGCGACGGCTAGCTTCGATCTCGTGATAGGTATCGCGCTACTGTCGCAGTTCGATATAGAACAGCAACACAGCTGGCTGACAGAGCTTCAGCGCATCGTGAGCCCTCAAGGCCTGGTACTATTATCGCTCCCTGGCATGGCACAGGCGGTACTGCATGGAGCGCCCCACGAAACCTTGTGGAAAATGCACCAGCAAGGCATTTATTGTACCGAGACACAGGCGCCCGAATTCCTGCGTTCCCACGATTATGTATGGGCCACATGGGGTAAGTATTTCGAGGTGCTGGAAATCATCGAGTCGATGGCGGGGCATCAGGACCTTGTAGTGATGCGTAACAATCTTTCGCTCACGCATGGCCAGTCGATGGATGTCCTCCAACAGGCGCAACCTGACAACCAAACCGTACAAGCCGACGACTCCCAACTGCTGAAGACAACATGACGCTCCCAAATACCGACCTTCAAGTAGCCATTCTGCTGTGCACATTCAACGGCCAGAGCTATTTACAAGAACAGTTGAACTCTTTCACCAGGCAAAGTTATGGTCATTGGCAGCTCTGGGTATCCGACGATGGATCCAAAGACAAAACCCCGAACATTCTGCGTCGCTACCAACGAAGCGCAGGGTGCGCCAAGGTGAAAATTCAAGCCGGCCCGCAGCAGGGTTACGTAGCCAATTTCATGTCAATGACCTGCCAGGATGATATCGAGGCGGACATCTATGCCTATGCTGATCAAGACGATGTATGGGAGCCCGATAAACTACAGCGTGCCATTAATTGGCTGGATCAGGTAGAGCGCGACATCCCGGCCCTCTATTGCAGCCGCACCCGAGTGGTCGATTCTTCAGGAGCTCATCTTGGCTTTTCCCCTCTGTTCCGCAAGCCGCCGAGCTTCGCCAATGCGCTCGTGCAGAATATCGGCGGAGGCAACACGATGGTTTTCAATCGTGCTGCCCGCGACCTGTTGCGCCAGGTAAGCCGCGACAGCAATATCGTCTCGCAAGACTGGTGGGCTTATATGGTCGTCAGCGGTTGTGGCGGCCAGGTCTTTTACGACCCGTACCCATCTGTACGCTATCGCCAGCATGGCGCAAACCTGGTTGGCGCAAACTCCAGCTGGGTCGCACGCGCAGTGCGTATGCGCATGCTCTGGCAAGGTCGCTACAAGGGCTGGACCGACCTAAACCTCGCAGCTCTGGAGCGCTGTAGAAATAGCTTATCCGAAGATAGCCGGGATACGCTGGATCGATTTATCGGGGCCCGCAAGGCAACAGGCTGGCAGCGTCTGAGAAAATTTTTTGATTCGGGTGTTTATCGACAGACAGCACTGGGAAGCATCAGCCTGCTACTCGCGGCGATGTGCGGGAAAGTTTGAACATTAACTTGCCTAACTGTTTTCTTGAATGGCTATTCCTGCCATACTCGGCCATCTTACGTTTTAGATATCAGCCATGTTGACTACAACCTTTTGGGCTTTTTTGCGCCACGAAATGCGCGAGTCCCGACGCTACTCAAACGCCATTGTTTACATGACCTTTAGCGATTTGCGTGCCCGCTATCGGCGCAGTGTGCTAGGCCCATTTTGGCTGACTATAGGCACAACCATAGGCGCCCTGGCTCTTAGCTTCATTTGGAGCGAGCTGATGCATAAAAAACTGGCCGAATTCATCCCGACCCTGACGGCGGGACTGATCCTGTGGCAGTTCATTTCTGGAGTGCTCGGCGAAGCGCCCAGCTTATTCATTCGTCAAGCTCCGCTCATCCGTAATCTCAACCTGCCTCTGACAATTTACCCACTCCAATTGCTGTTACGTCATTTGTTAAATCTGCTCCACTATGCGCCGGTGTACATCTTGATAGCCTTGTGGGTCTCACAGCCAGTCAATCTCAATACCCTGCTGATAATCCCGGGACTGCTGCTGGTAACGCTGAATCTGTTATGGCTGGCATTACTGATCGGTCTGCTTGGCGCACGGTTTCGTGACCTTGAATACCTTTTTGCAACAGCTATGCCGCTACTGATGTTGCTTAGCCCCGTGTTCTACAAGCCAGATTTCCTGCCCTTCAGCGAAATGTATATCTGGCTAAATCCCATCTCACACCTGATCGAAGTCATACGCAGTCCGTTGCTGGGTCACCCAATTCCAATCTTTGTGGTTATTACAAATTTGGGTTTACTTTTGTTCGGTAGCGTCACAACACTCTTGGTGTTCCGGCGTATGCGCCACCGTATAGCTTTCTGGGTATAGCTCATGGCCGCTATCCATTTTGACAAAGTCACTGTGCGTTATCCCGTCTATGACAGCCGCGGGATGTCGCTACGCAACCACCTGTTACGTATCAGCACGGGCGGCATCATTGAGCGCCAGACAGGCCAGGTACAGATGGTGACTGCGTTGCGTGATGTTAGCTTTCAGCTCAAGCGCGGCGATGCCGTCGGTCTGATTGGTCACAATGGTGCGGGCAAGAGCACACTGCTGCGGACCATGGCAGGTATTTACTCGCCAACTTCGGGCAACGTGATTCGACAAGGGCGCGTCGCGACCATGCTCGAATTGGGCGCGGGCATGGACATGGAGTTAAGCGGCTACGACAACATCACGCGCATGTGTCTGCTTATGGGTGAGTCGCATACTGCGATCCGCCAGCATCTCTCGGAGATAGAAAATTTTACTCAACTCGGTAATTTTCTACAGATGCCAGTACGTACCTACTCATCGGGGATGCTCGCGCGCCTTGTATTTGCGATTGCCACATCGACCCGCCCTGACATCCTGCTGGTCGATGAAGTATTCGGTCTCGGCGATGCAGAGTTCCAGATCCATGCTCAGCAACGTATGGATGCACTGGTCAGTACAGTCGGTATCTTCGTATTCGCCTCGCATTTCGGTGATATCTTAAAGCGCTATTGCAATCGTTTCTTTCGCCTCGAACATGGCCAGCTCACTGAATGCGGGCGGAATGACTTCTGAAGGATCGACACACGAATGAAGATTAGCATCGACACTAAACGCCGAACATTGGACTACCAGACATCCGACAGTACAGAAGTAAATCTTCCGCTCTACTCGCAAGATGCCTTTCGCTTACTCTCTGAGGTATGGCTCAAGCAGGAGTGGAATCAGTTGCACTGGCAGAGTTTTTCCTGGCTGGGCTTCCATATATGGCAACTGCCGGAAGATGTGTTGCGCCTACAGGAAGTGATCGCGCGCCTGAAACCTGACCTGATCATCGAGACCGGTATCAACAATGGCGGCAGTTGCATCTTCTTTGCCTCGCTCTGCCAAATGCTGGGGCGTGGTCGAGTAATATCCATCGACATTCAAATTTCCCCCGAGGTACGCACGGCCATCCAGGATAGTCCGTTCGCCGCCCTGATCACGCTGATTGAAGGTGACTCAACCTCGACTGAGGTGATTGCAGAGGTACGCGCACATGTTAAGCCTGACGAGTGCGTCTTCGTATTTCTGGACAGCGATCATCACAAAGCCCACGTTCGGCGAGAGTTGGATGCATATGGACCATTGGTGACTTCAGGCTCCTATATCGTGGCAACCGATGGTATAATGGAGCGGCTGACAGATACGCCCAATGGTGACCTGCGCTGGAGCTACGACAACCCTGCTGAGGCTGCACGCGAATTCAGCAAAGATCACCCGGAGTTTGTCATCCAGCGCCCCAGCGCGTTGTTTAACGACGACAAGACCCTCGACAACCTAACCTACTGGCCCGATGCCTGGTTGTATCGCCATCCCGACTGAGTCCTCACGCCATGCATGCAAGCTCCTACGACAAAATGCAGGTCTTCGTTGAACAGTATCTGGTCGAGAACCAGCAGCAACCTTTGCGTATTTTCGACCTGGGCAGCCAAGACGTAAATGGCAGCTACCGTTCATTGTTTGACCGCCCCGACTGGCATTACACCGGCCTTGATATGGCCCCGGGTGCCAACGTCGATAAAGTGCTGACAACCCCTTACGTGTGGAGGGAAGTGGCCTCCGCCAGTGCCGATGTCGTTATTTCAGGCCAAGCGTTCGAGCATATCCGCTACGTATGGATCAGCATGCTTGAGGTAGCACGCATCCTCAAGCCTGGCGGCTTGTGCTGCATAATAGCGCCATCCAGTGGACCGGAACACCGCTACCCGTACGACTGCTGGCGCTTCTACCCCGATGGCATGCAGGCCTTGGCACAGTTCGCCCAATTGGACATCCTGCAGGCCAGCACTCAGTGGCAAGCACAAGGTTACTCTGACTGCAGCGACTCTTGGCACGACAGCCTGTTGATCTGCCGCAAGCCTGACCATGGTTTTGTGTGGAACACCAAAAGCAACCTGAAACGCTGGCTGCAGCATCGAGCCATGACACTGGGACTGCGATGAGCAATCGCCTCATCCGCCTCCGCCAATTGCTGATGGGCATACTTGCCCACGGCGGAGGCTGGCGCATGACCTTGAACAAGGTAATGACCGTGTTGCGCCATGAGGGGCTCACCGGACTGCGCTACCGCCTTACGAATCTCGGTGCGGTCGCAAGTGGCGTCGCGATCATAGACGCCAATGGCACACAGGTACTGCGCAACGACTATCAGGAATGGTTGAAGCGTTATGACAACCTCGACGACGCGCGGCGACAACACATTCGTCAACGTATCGAAACCTTGCGGAAGCCGATACTGATCAGCGTGCTGATGCCAGTTTTCAATCCACGTATTGACTGGCTGATCGCAGCGATTGAGTCGGTACGCAACCAGCTCTACCCACATTGGCAATTGTGCATCGCCGACGATGCTTCGACAAACATCCAGGTCAGAAAACTACTGGCTGACTACGCGGCCGCCGATGCACGCATACGCTTCGTACAGCGCAACACGAATGGCCATATATGCGCCGCCAGCAACAGCGCGCTGACTCTCGCCGAAGGGGATTGGATTGCCCTGCTCGACCAGGATGATCTGCTCACCGAACATGCATTATATTTCGCTGCCGACAGCATGCTGGAGCATCCTCAGGCACAGGTAATCTACTCCGACGAAGACAAGGTCGACGAAAACGGCAATCGACACTCGCCCTACTTCAAGAGCGCATGGAACCCGGACTTATTCCATTCGCATAATCTGATCACCCACCTTGGCCTCTATAAGCGTGCATTGGTAGAGCGCATCGGAGGCTTTCGCACAGGGCTTGAAGGTGCCCAGGACTACGACCTGGCACTGCGCTGCATCGAACAACTGCAGCCAGACATGGTGGTACATATCCCCCATATCCTCTACCACTGGCGCAACCACCCTGCTAGCACCGCTGCCAGCAGTAACGCCAAGCCCTATGCCATGCAAGCTGGTGAGCAAGCACTGAACGAACATTTCGCACGCCTGAACATTGCCTGCCAAGTCAGCCGTCATGGTCACGGCTTTCGCGTGCGATACCCGCTGCCCTTGCCGGCGCCGCGGGTCAGCATCGTGATCACCAGTCGCAACAGCCTGCTCTTACTGCAACGCTGCATTGAGAGTGTGCTTCGGGTGACCCGTTATCCAGACTACGAGATTGTGCTGGTGGACAACGACTCTGATGATCCCGCCACTCTTACCTACTTACAAACGCTGGCTAACGAGCCGCGCGTACGCCTGCTGCCTGGTCCAGGCCCGTTCAACTATTCGGCTCTGAACAATCACGGAGTCCGCCACGCGAGTGGCGCCATTATTTGCCTGCTGAACAATGATACTGAGGTGCTGGATGCGCACTGGCTGGATGAACTGGTGAGTCACGCTTGTCGCCCTGAGATCGGTGCAGTAGGTGCCAAACTGCTCTACCCCAATGGCCGCTTGCAGCATGCCGGGGTGATACTCGGCATCGGTGGCTGGGCTGGCCATGCACACAAGGGCCAACCGGGACGAGCGCAGGGGCGCTGGGGGCGAGCAGCACTTATCAGTGGTTTCTCCGCCATAACCGGTGCCTGCCTGGTCATACGTAAGGCACTGTACGACGAACTGGGAGGACTCAACGAAGAAGAACTGGCGGTGGCCTGTAATGATGTCGACTTATGCTTGCGTGCCAAAGTAGGGGGCTACCGCACCCTTTGGACACCTTATGTACGCCTGTACCATCACGAGTCGGCCTCTCGTGGCTACGATACAACACAGGAAAAGAGCGCCCGCCTAGCGCGAGAGATCGCCTATATGCATAGGCACTGGGGAGAGTGGCTGAGCAACGATCCCTGTTACAACCCCAACCTGACGCTTGAACGCGAAGACTTCAGCTTGGCATGGCCGCCTCGTGTCGACGTCTCAGCAAATATCAGAGCATCTTCACGCACCTGGCTTCCTATTAGCCGTAACAGAGACACCACTTTATATGCGCCCTAGTTATTCAGCCGAGTTTATCGAGGTGGAGTGCCGCGCACCCGATCTCGATCAGTGTTTATTCTATCACTGTGTAGACCTCCCCTCCGAGAGAGAGCAGCTCGGTATCTGGGACCTGCGTTCAGGTGTGGATGACTACCTCGGACATGTTGATTTTACCGATCAGTCTGTTCTCGAAATAGGCCCTGCCAGTGGCTTTCTCTCCTTCCATATGGAGCAACGCGGCGCAAGGGTCACAGCAGTGGAGCCATCCATGCAGCACCTATGGGATACGGTAACGCTGGCGGGGTTTGATATAGAAGGCTGGCGCAACGAGTTCAGCAAAAAAATCACCGGTGTGCGTAATTCATTCTGGTATTTGCATCATCTGCACCGTTCGTCGGTGCGGCTGATTGAAACCGACCCTCAAGCTATTCCCGCAGGCCTAGGAGACTACGATATCGGTTTGCTGGCGGCCGTGCTGCTACATTGCCGAGCCCCATTCAATCTCCTGGAAAGTCTGTCGCAGCGTGTGCGCAAGACGATGATCATCACAGAACTCTATGATGAAAGTCTGGGGGATGAGCCAGTTTGTAGACTGATCCCCAAGCCATCGATCCGCCAAGTCGATACTTGGTGGTCATTTAGCCCCTCATTTATCGTCAATGCGCTAGCCGTGCTGGGGTTTGAGCACGCGCAAGTCAGCATCCACCATCAGGTACACCTTGAGCTCGAAGAGCCTGTGCCCATGTTCACCGTGGTCGCGCACCGAACCTGAAAATCCAGTGCCATCTGAATCACCTTTTGCCCGGATACCGAGATATGAATTTGCCAGCCTCCGCTACTCTTGATGACCTGCTATCTACTCAGTCGAACTGGTTGTTCCAGAAGCCGCTGCGACTTGGAAAGCCAAGTGGCTGGTGGGGGCACATACCTTTCGCTTTTTGGGTGGTCGCCGCCGCCCGACCTCGCACACTGGTCGAATTAGGCACTCACCACGGTGTTTCTTATGCCGCTTTTTGCGAGGCAGTAAGCTTGGCAAAGCTGGATTGCCGGTGCTTCGCGGTGGACAACTGGCAAGGTGATGCCCATGCAGGTTACATCGACGAGGCTGTCTACCAGGATCTGCTGACGTTCAACCGTGCACGCTATGCCACCTTTTCCGAGCTGATTCGTTCTGACTTTGATGAAGCTGTCGGGCATTTTACAGAGGCCTCCATTGACCTGCTACATATCGATGGCTTCCATACATACGAAGCCGTTTCGCATGACTTTCAGCACTGGCAAAGCAGGCTGTCCGAACGCGCCATCGTGTTGTTTCATGACACCAACGTGCGTCGTAACGATTTCGGTGTGCACAAGTTGTTCGCCGAACTCGCTCAGGACTACCCTCACTTTGAATTCCTGCATGGAAATGGTTTGGGCCTGATTGCTTATGGCAAACAAACTCCAGAAGCCATCCGTCATCTTTGTGCGGCCGGCGACAAAAGCGTCTCCATGCTGCGTGATCGTTTCGCCCATATCGGCGCACGCTGGGAAGGCCATGCCAGGGAGCAGGAAATGGCAAACTCCTTTGAGCAGCAGGTCGCGACACTCGAAGCCATACGGGTCAAAGCAGACGATCAACGTGCGCAGGCTGAAGCCCACGTCAGCGAACTTGAGCAGGAGCATACGCTGTTACGTGAAGAACATAAGCGACAGACAGCCGTGCTGGATGATGCTCATACACAGCTAGATGATGCTCATACACAGTTAGGTGATGCTCATACACAGCTAGAGCAGGCTCGTCGTACACTGACCACCAGCCTAGCAAGTGCCCAAGTCCAGGCACACCGCCTGGCACAGAGTCTCCTGGCGAATCAACCCGTGCAGCCTCGAGCGAGCCTACTGCGCCGTCTACAGCTATTGCTGCGCCGCGGCCAAGCCAGACGCAATCCAGTTGCAGACGTAATACGTCGCTCGCCATTGTTCGATGCCCAGTGGTATCTGCATACCTATGTCGATGTGGCGCAGGCGGGCATAGATCCAGCTTTTCACTATGCCGCCCACGGTGGCGCAGAAGGTCGCGACCCCGGCCCCTGGTTCTCTAGCCGTAATTATCTTCAGCAAAATCCCGATGTCGCCCGCGCCAGTATCAACGCCTTGTTTCACTTTGAACTTCACGGTCGGCGAGAAAAACGCGGCTTACCGCTGCCGTCGCTGTTCAATACGCCGGCTTCGGAACAGCGCGAGAATCTGGATCTCAAGGCCATTTTTAGACAGCAAAGCCAAAAGCGGTTAGAAGAATTTCTCGCCGACGGCAGCCTTCTGCAGTTGCCGACTTGCAATAAGCCGATTTTGTCCATCGTACTGGTACTGCATAACCAGGCAGCGCTGACATTCCGCTGCCTCGAATCACTAGTGTCTGCAATTGACCAGCCCACAGAGATACTGATCGTCGACAACGCATCCAGCGACCAGACCCGCAACTTGTTGGCGCGTGTGCATGGCTGCAGCGTCTTCCAACAAACCGAAAATTTGCACTTCCTGCTTGCCGCAAATCTGGGAGCCGCCCAAGCATCTGGCCGTTACCTCCTGTTCCTCAACAATGACACCTTGGTTAAGCCAGGCGCACTCCATGCAGCCACCAAGGTATTTCAGGAACGTAATAACATCGGCGCAGTGGGCGGAAAAATTGTTCTCCTAGATGGCACGCTGCAGGAAGCTGGCAGTATTGTCTGGAAAGATGGCAGCTGCCTGGGATATGGACGTGGCCGCGACCCGTACGAAACCGAATTTCAGTTTCGCCGCGAGGTTGACTACTGCTCAGGGGCATTTCTCATGCTACCGCGCGCATTGTTTGCCAAGCTGGGCGGATTTGATACAACTTTTGCCCCGGCTTACTATGAAGAAACCGACCTGTGCATGCGCTTGCGCCAGGCCGGCTATAGCGTTATCTACGAGCCAGAAGCAGAAATCACCCATATCGAGTTTGGGAGTGCCACACGCAGTGAGGCCGCCACACAGCTCATGCAAGCTAATCAGAGGGTTTTTCACGAACGTCATGCCCACATCCTCGACCAACAACATCAGACCGCTGGCAGTTGCGTACTGACAGCCCGCATGCGCCCACCTGCCCGTGGCCGCATTTTGCTGATCGACGATCAGGTTCCTCTTCCTTCCTGGGGGTCAGGATTTCCTCGTGCCCACGAACTGCTAACAACGCTTCATCGCCAGGGCACTTTCGTAACGCACTACCCAATGGCCGCTGTACACGCCGACCTAACCGAGGCCTATAGTGTTCTGCCGCGAGAGCTAGAAATAGCTGAACCTCTGGGCTGTGCGGGCTTGGTCAGCTTTCTGCACAGCCGTCGTGACTATTACGACGCCATCATTATAAGTCGCCCACACAACATGCAGTTGCTGTACGCGGCGCTCAAGCACGAACCCGACCTACTCGGTCAAACCCGCCTAGTTTACGATGCCGAAGCAATTTTCGCCCAGCGCGACAAACTCAAGGCCGAGGTGCTGGGCCATACAGGGCATTTCGCTGACTTAACAAGTGAACTGCACCTCGCCAAGCCCGCGCAGACCGTCCTGGCGGTCAACAAGGTCGAAGCAGAGCACTTCTCTCGTGCCGGTTGCGCTGATGTTCGTGTACTCGGCCACTGTATCGAACTGCAACCTACGCCCGCCGGGCATGCTGAGCGTCAGGATCTGTTGTTCGTTGGCCGCCTAGTGGAGGATGACTCACCCAATGCTGACTCGATCCGATGGTTCGTCGCTGAAGTCATGCCTAAGCTAGACCGACTGCTTGGTAGCAGTTATCGGCTGAATATTGTCGGCGCCTGTTCAGTAAAACTGCGTCGTAGCCTGGAGAACCAACGGGTACGCTTCCATGGCCGAGTAGAAGACATCCACCAGTTCTATGCCCAGGCGCGCGTATTTATCGCCCCGACTCGCTTCGCTGCCGGAATTCCGTTAAAAATTTATGAAGCCGCCGCCCATGGTCTTCCTGTTGTGGCCAGTGAACTATTGGTCGAACAGTTAGCGTGGGTATCCGAGATCGAAGCGCTTGCAGCTAATTCGGCTGACAACTTCGCACAGGCCTGTGCGCGACTGTATAGCGAAAAGTCTCTGTGGGAAAAGCTGCGCAAGCACGCTTTGCAGCGAGTCCAGCTCGACTGTTCGGTGCGGGGGTTTACAGATCAAGTTCGCCAACTGCTTGAGGACAGCCTGGTCCACAGCAGCAAAATTGACAGACAGGCCTATGCAGCCAAAATCGATCAGGCTTGGGGCCAACGCGCAACTGGCCAGGGAATGAACTGGATGGAGCATCCACATGTGCGAGCACGTTTGAATAGCAAAATTTCAGGGAATCCGGAGCAAGAAAGCTACCTTTATTTACGTAGTTTTCTGCAACAGCAAGGCTGGCAATTCCCGGTTAAGCGCGCAGCCAGTCTAGGCTGTGGTTTCGGCCCACTGGAACGAGCACTGGTGAAGGAAAATTTTGCCGAACGCATCGATGGCTTCGACTTGGCCGCAAGTGCCATCACTGAAGCCAGGCGGCTAGCAGCAGAAGCCAATATGCCTGAGCTGCACTACCATGTTGCTGATATGGAGCATCTACAACTTCCGAACGCACAGTTCGACTTAGTATTCGCCTATAGCAGCGTTCATCATGTGGATGACCTCGATAACCTGTTTCATCAGGTCTGGCAAGCCCTACGCCCTGGTGGTGTATTTTTCCTCCATGAGTATGTAGGCCCTGACCGTTTTCAGTGGACGGAAGTACAACTTGAATATATCAACACGTTCATTGAGAACCTGCCGCCAGGCTACAACTGCCTGCCTGATGGCCGAGATCGTGGGGCGGTGAGACGCCCCAGTATTGAGGACGTGATCGCTCACGATCCTTCCGAAGCGATACGCTCATCAGAGATTGCAAAGACCTTAGAGCAGTACTTTGACACAGTGTGGCGTCATGAGCTCGGGGGCGCACTCCTGCATACCGGGCTCAGTGATATTGCCCAAAATTTCTCGATGGACAATCCCTCAGATATAGCGCTTATGGACAATTTTTTTAACTTGGAGGATCAACTGATGGCCGAGGGCAAGATTTCTTCAGACTTCACGGTATTTATGGCGATAAAAACCTGACAGCCTTGCGGTGTTATTCACAAACGATGACGTGGTCTGGCTGCTGGCCAGGCCTGCGCAGGCCTAGGGAAACTCTGAAAAAGACTTCCTGATTTGGCAAAATACCCGAACTTCACCTGAACCTCCCCTAGTTTACGGACACATTTAATCAGCCGTCTAATTAACCTGTCCGTTTTATTAGGGGAAGCTCAGTTCTTTTGTCCTCGGTTTATCTTTTAACCCAAAAATAACCGATAAGCCTCGTTGTCAGTTTCTTCCCAATAGCTGTAGCCAATGTCATCAAGGAAAACAGGCACCTGATCGCGTTCATTTTCGGGTACTTGCATACCTAAAAGAACGCGGCCGTAGGCGGCGCCATGGTTACGGTAATGGAACATGGAAATGTTCCAGCGACCGCCCAGTTTGCTTAGGAACAGCATTAGCGCGCCGGGGCGTTCTGGAAATTCAAAGCGATAAATCACTTCATTATTCACGTTAGCGGGGGCATGGCCACCGACCATGTAGCGAATATGAATTTTGGCCATTTCATTATCGGTCAGATCCACTACATCCACTTCGTGTTTGGTCAGTGTTTCCAGCAGATCTTTACGGCCATCGTTGCCAGGCTTGATTTGAATACCGGCAAACACGATCGCTTCCTTGTCATCACCATAACGGTAGTTGAATTCGGTAATGTTGCGCTTGCCTAGTGCGGTGCAGAACTTTTTGAAGCTGCCTGGGTGTTCGGGGATCCGTGCGGCAATGATGGCTTCACGTTTTTCACCCAGCTCAGAACGCTCGGCAATATGACGCAAGCGATCGAAGTTAACATTGGCACCAGAATCTATGGCGACCAGGGTCTGCTTCTTGGCGTTGGTCTGTTCTACATATTTCTTCAGGCCCGCGACTCCGAGAGCCCCTGCTGGCTCACAGACGGAGCGGGTATCATCAAAAATATCTTTTACGGCGGCACAGATTTCATCGGTTGTAACGGTAATGACTTCGTCGACGAACTGCTTGGCCAGTTCAAAGGTGTGTTCACCGATACGCGCCACAGCAACGCCATCAGCAAATAAACCTACTTGGGGCAAGGTAACGCGTTCACCGGCTTCTAATGCGGCTTTAAGGCAGGCCGCATCTTCAGGCTCAACGCCAATGATGCGAATCTCTGGGCGCAGATATTTTACATACACGGCAATACCGGCAATCAGACCACCACCGCCCACGGGCACAAAAATAGCATCAATCGGCGCACTGTGTTGTCGTAGTATCTCCATGGCAATGGTGCCTTGCCCGGCAATGATATCTGGGTCATCAAACGGGGGGATGTAGGTCATCCCTTTTTCTACCATTAGCTTGCGTGCGTGTGCCTGTGCTTCATCAAAGGTATCACCGTGCAGGACAACCTGACCGCCGCGTGCTTTAACACTGCTGACCTTAATGTCTGGTGTGGTTTTTGGCATCACAATAATGGCTTTGACGCCCATCGCCTTGGCCGACATGGCCAGACCCTGGGCGTGATTGCCCGCTGAGGCGGTAATCACGCCCGCGGCTTTTTCAGCTTCGCTGAGCTGTGCCATGCAGTTATAGGCACCTCTGAGCTTGAAGGAAAAAACCGGCTGCAGGTCTTCGCGTTTAAGTAAAACGCGATTGCTGAGACGGGCCGACAGTGAGGGTGCTTCATCCAGCGGGGTTTCGATGGCAACATCGTAAACGCGCGCTTCAAGAATTTTTTTGATATACCTGTGTGCCATAGCGGGTGAGTAAGCCAAGATAGTCTGAATAATTAATGGATACTGATGGTATCGGCTATGTGTGCTAACGTCTATAAGCTAAAGGCTGTCAGGCGTATAATTGCCACAATCTATCCAAGTGAATGCAGGTGAATATAATGAACCAGGACGAAATGAAGCGTGCAGTAGCCATCGCCGCTGTTGATATGATCCGGCCTCGGCTGGAAAAAACCTCAGTCATCGGTGTCGGTACTGGCTCCACGGCTAACTGTTTCATTGATGCACTTGCAAAGTGTCGTGATGACTTTGCCGGTGCCGTAGCCAGCTCAGAAGCTACGGCAGAGCGGTTGCGCCAACATGATATTGAAGTGTTTGACCTGAATAGTGTGTCGCAGCTGGAGTTTTACATTGATGGTGCTGATGAGTTTGATCCACACTTCAATCTGATTAAAGGCGGTGGTGGTGCACTGACGCGTGAAAAAATCGTTGCGGCAGTGGCGAAAACCTTTATCTGTATTGTCGATGAAAGCAAGAAAGTGGATGTACTGGGCAGTTTTCCCCTGCCGGTAGAAGTGATTCCCATGGCGCGTTCTTATGTGGGTCGGCAACTTGCCGGTCTGGAAGGGCAGCCAGCCTATCGTGAAGGCTTTGTGACCGATAACGGCAATATTATTTTGGATCTGCATGATGTTGAGATCCTCGATCCAAAAGCCTTTGAGCGTCACCTGAACAATATAGTCGGTGTGGTCACCAATGGCTTATTTGCCAACCGTAGCGCCGATGTCATCCTGATGGGTACACCGCAGGGTGTAGTTACCCTGCGGCAGGATTGATTCGCTGGGATTAACCGGTACGTAGCAGTCGATAACACTGGGGTAGTGTCAACTGGCGTCGCATCAATGCGCCACTTAGGGTGAAAAACAGCGTTGAGGCGGCGGGGAGTAACAACCACATGCGTGGATGCAGACCCGGTTCCAGGTTCAACAGGTACAAATACAGCAGTGCCAGTGTGCCTTCGGCGGTTAATACGGCGAGCACGCCACACACCAGCCCCAATAACATTAGCTCCAGCAGGTCCAGTTGTTGGGTTTGGCGTGCGCTGGCGCCTAGCGTCTGTAGTAGCGCACTTTCATAGCGACGCTGATCTAGCGCTTGCCTGAGTGTCAGTAGCATCAGTAGCGCCCCGCAGAAGAGCGTCAGGGACAGAATCAAAGCTGAGCTGTCGCCGAGTCGTTGTATCCAGGTTTCGATTTGCTGCAGTAACTGGCCTATATCTATCAATGTCAGTGATGGAAACTCACGCACCAGTTGTGTTGCCAGCGCATCTTGCTCTGGTGTGAGCCTGAAGCTGGTAATAAAGGTGGCAGGCATTTCTTGCAGGGCTGCCTGGTTGAAAATAACGTAAAAATTAGGCTGGAAAGAGGCCCACTCTACCTCTCGCAAGCTGGTGATGCGTGCCTCTACGGTTAAACCGCCAAGATCAAAGCCTAAGCGATCCCCCGGAATGAGTCCCAGCTCTTCAGCCATTTCGCGTTCCACTGAAATTTCAGCTTCAGACGTATCAGTGGTCCACCAACTACCGGCTACCAGACGGTTATGGGATGGTGGCTGATTGCTCCAGCTAAGATTGAGCTCACGATTGAGGGTGTTGTGCTCCAGCTGTTCGGGATTCATGCGTTCATGAATCGGCTCACCATTCAGTGTTGACAGACGGCCTCTGATCATCGGATAGAGTTGACTGTTGATCCCTTCCTGTTGCAAAAAGGTTTCTAAGGGCTCGGTTTGCCAGGGTTGAATGTTCACTACAAAGTAGTTGGGCGTATCGTCTGGAATTTGTGCCTGCCAGTCAGTCAATAGATCCGTACGGCTGATCCATACCAGGCTGAGCAGGGTCATTAGCAGAATTACAACGCCTGCCTGTAAGCGATGCCAGCGCTTTTGCTGTTCCAGGCGCATCAATAGTAAGCGTCCTAGTAGCAGTTTGTGTGCCAGTGGCCGGGCCAATAGGCGCAGACTGCGCTGTGCTAGCCAACCGAACACGGCACCGCCGACCAGAATTAACAGCAGCAGGGTTAAGGCGGCTAGGGGTGCTTCCAGGAAAGTGAGCAGGGCGGCGGCTAACAGTGCGAAGCAGACGAGTTGGATAGATACGGCGCGTTTGTCTGAGCCACTAATTTCATCCCGAAACAATGACGATACCGCCACCCGTGACAGTTGTAGTACGGGCGGTAAACCCAGCAGAATTAGTAACGAGAAGCCCATGGCGCTGCCGCTGAGATAACGCCAGGCTGTGGGTTGTGGGAGTTGCTCGGGTAGCAGTTCATTCAGCCAGCTGAGAATCAGTTGCTCCAGCAGTATGCCGGTTAGTGTGCCCAGTAGTGAAAGGGCTAGCCAGGCAATCAACAGTTGACAGAGATAAAGCTTGATCAGGTCATTAGCTCTCATGCCCAGGCTGAGAAGCAAGGCGCAGCGTTTGTGTTGGCCGAGACTGAAACGACGCAGGCTGAGGAAAATAGTCAGTGCGGCCAGCAGCAAGGCAATGAGTGCCGTGAGCTTTAGGTAGCTGAGTGCGCTGCCGAGTGCGGCACCCGTCATTGGCTGATCTGATCGGAGACTGAAAAGCCGCTCATCGGATGATAATGAATCCTGCAGCTGGATTTCGAATGCTTCCAGCAACTCAGCAGGCCCTGCTATGAGTAAGCGAAACTGTGCACGACTGCCAGGTGCGAGAATGCCGGTGGCTTCTAGATCATCACTGTGCATGACCAGTTGCGGGCTGAAGCTGCGAAAGCCTGTGCCTCTATCGGGTGAGCTGAGTATTTCAGCGCCAATGCGCAGCTCACTGTAACCCAGGGTGATGATGTCGCCTGTTGTCAGACCCAGTTGGGATAAAATTCGGGCTTCAACCCAGACCTCGCCGGGTGGTGGCATTTGTGTTGGTTGTTCTGGCTGGGTACGTATCTGTCCTCTTAAGGGATAGGGAGGTGTTGCCGCACGTACCGAGACCAGCATCATCTGGTCATCTACATGGATCATGCTGGGGAACTGAGCGACTTCAGTGGTTTCCAGGCCAGCCGTGCGTGCCTGTTCTAGGCGTTCCAGATTAATCGGGCGCTGGCTGCTGAGTACCAGATCAGCGCCGAGCATGGCGGCACTTTCACGTAATAGCCCGCGCTCAAGGCGATCGCCCAGCAGTGCCAGCAGTGTGGCCAGGGCGATGGCGATCCAGGTTGCGAACAGCAGCGCACGCCATTCAGTGGTGCGAAGCTGAGTGCCTATCTGGCGCAGTAACAGGAGTCGGAACCCTTTCATGCGGTTGTCTCGTGCAGTTGTCCGGCATGTAAGGTAACGCAACGTTGGCAGCGAGCCGCCAATTCCTGGTCGTGGGTGATCAGGATCAGCGTGGTGTTTTCCTTGGCATTCAGGGCGAAAAGCTGCTCAATAATCTGATGCCCAGTCTCTTCATCAAGGTTGCCGGTCGGTTCGTCGGCAAACAGCAGCGCCGGGCGAGTGGCAAAGGCGCGAGCAATGGCGACACGTTGTTGTTCGCCACCAGAGAGTTGCGCCGGGTAGTGCTGCATGCGGTCTGCCAAGCCAACTTCAGTGAGCCAATGGCGCGCTTTTTGGTCAGCCTCTTTATCTGATCGAATTTCCAATGCTAAGCGTACATTGTCCAGGGCTGTTAATTCAGGAAGTAAATGAAATGATTGGAAAATAAAGCTGATATAACGGGCGCGTTGGTCAGCACGGGTTTTGTCATCCATATCGCTGAGAGAGCGTCCGGCGAGTTTGATCTGGCCCTCACTGGGTTGATCGAGTCCGGCGAGCAGGCTCAACAGGGTGGATTTGCCTGCCCCTGAACGGCCAACAATGGCTAACGTCTGGCCTGCGTGAATGGTGAGGTTCAAATCGCTGAATAGCTTTAGGCGTTGAGCTTGTGCCGGGAACCATTTTGCGACATTCTTGGCCTCAAGAATAATTTCATCAGAATTCAGGAGCGTCATGCGTTATCTCATTTCCTTGGCTTTGTTTATGTCAGCTTCTCTTAGCGCAAATACCCTGCTAGTCCTAGGTGACAGTTTGTCAGCCGCTTACGGCATTTCACCCGAGCAAGGCTGGGTGGCATTGCTGGATGAGCGCTTGCAGGCAACTGATACAGATTATCAGGTAATCAATGCCAGTGTCAGTGGTGAGACAACCAGCGGAGGCTTGACGCGTCTGCCTGCGCTACTGTCGCAACATCAGCCAGATATCGTGCTGATTGAACTGGGCGCTAACGATGCCTTGCGAGGGCTGTCGGCAGCGGTAATCGGCGAAAACCTTAAGTCACTGGTAGCGCAAAGTCTGGACGCAGGTAGTCAGGTATTACTCATCGGTATACGCATACCGCCTAATTATGGACCTCAGTATACCGAGGCATTTTTTGCACTCTACGCTGAAGTAGCAGACCAGTATGAGGTGCCTAGAGTTCCCTTTTTGCTTGAAAATGTTGCACTGGATTGGAATCTGATGCAGTCTGACGGGCATCATCCCAATGCAGCAGCACAGCCACTGATTCTGGACAATGTCTGGCCTTATCTGGAACCGCTGCTGACAGCTCAAGCGGATGGCTCCTAATTTTATTAGCACTATGGATTTCTTAGTATGAAAACATCGGCCCCATTTATTCGGACAGGCAGCCTGCTGACTGTAATATTGCTGGTTTCAGCCTGCAGCAGTGTACAGATCCCAGGTTTTGGCAACCGTGACACGTCTGAATCTGCTCCAGTAGAAACAGCGAAGGTAACCGAGCCGCCATTAATTACGTCGTTGGACTGGACCCCTAACTACACTCAGCCGATTCGTTATCTGGAAGCACAGTTGCGTGAACAGACTGACAATCGGGCCATGGGGCAAACCATCACCAACATTGCCTACCTATATGATGCGCAACTCTATGTGCTGTTTCATGAGTTTTTGGATTACTTGCCTGATACAGCCAGGATAAGAGAAATTGATGAGCAGAATGGTTGGCTGGATACACGTCAGGAAGCCGTCAGCGAAGCCTTTAACCGTAATGGTGGCGGTGATGCAGGCTCCTATCATGCCGCCGATATGTTTATTGCCCAGACGCGTCAGCGCATGAGTCTGATTGAACAGCGCCTGGCGGGCGTTAAGATTCAGTAATCAGTTTCCATAGCAGTTGCTGACTGGCCCGGTATTTACGCTCAAATGCGGATATGGCTGGGCTGTCAGTAGCAATTGGCGTGATCAGGCTGCTGATGCCATAGGTCATCAGTCCAGCCTGAAGTTCCTCAAGGTATATTTTCCAATTACTGCGTGCTTCAAACTGCTGGCTGAGCTTAACCATAGACGGAAACACTGGGTGTGCATGGAAGCGTCGGCTTAATTGAGAGGCTTTCGGATAAGGGTTAGGGTAGAACAGACAATGCCGTGCCGGCTGCCAGTTTTCGGCAGCAGCGAGGCGCCAGAAATCCACTAGGTCAGTTCGTATCAGTAGGGCATTGTCGGGTAAGTCGGGGCGTTCACGTTGCAATCGCTGTTCGGATCGATCGAGACCTAGCACGAAGTGATCTGGGTACTGCTCAGCGAGAAAACGGGTGGAGTCACCGACACCGCAGCCCGAGTCCAAAATCAGTGGGCCACCATGCGCGGTCAGTCGTGCTTCTGCCTGCTGGAATGCCTGCAAGTTAAAGTCGGCTATCGGCTTTTGAAATACATGCTTACGGTGGCGAGCTAGCTGATCCATCAGATCTGGATGGCAACCTTGCTGAGCCGATGTTACTTGTCTGGAATTACCTGTCTTCATATACAATAAGACCGCGCTGGGCGCGGTCTTTAGTCAACCTTCTGTGGTGATTATCCGGCAAAATTCTGGTTAGCAAACTCCCAGTTAACCAGAGCCCAGAAACCTTTCAGGTAGTCAGGACGCAGGTTGCGGTAATCGATATAGTAGGCATGTTCCCACAGGTCAACGGTAAGTACCGCTGTCTGACCATTGGTCATCGGCGTGCCCGCGTTGCTGGTGTTGACGATTTCCAGTGAGCCGTCGGCATTTTTGACCAACCAGGTCCAGCTGGAACCAAAATTGTTCACTGCGCGGTCATTGAATTCTTCCTGGAACTTCTCGAAAGAACCCCATTTGGCATTGATAGCATCTGCCAACGCGCCTGTTGCTGCGCCGCCGCCATTAGGAGACAGGCAGTGCCAGTAGAAGGTGTGGTTCCAAACCTGCGCGGCATTGTTGAACACCGGGCCAGCAGGGGCAGCTTTAATCACTTCTTCCAGTGATTTGCCTTCGAACTCTGTACCAGGAACCAGTCCATTCAGCTTAACCACATAGGTGTTGTGGTGTTTGCCATAATGGAATTCCAGGGTTTCAGCAGAGATATGGGGTTCCAGTGCATCTTTGGCATAGGGAAGTGCGGGTAGTTCGAAACTCATAATATACGTACCTTATTATCTGACAGGTTTAAATCAATGTGGCTTAATGTCGCTTAATAATAGCACCGAAATATGTATCTATCATGATACAAAAAGTGTGTATTTTGGGTCGCAAAGGCGTGAGCCACACTAGCTAAATAGGCCTTTAATTGCCTACCTTCACTTGTTTATCTTGGGGTGAGTCTGTGAAAATCAAGGGCTGACTCTAAAGTGCCCTCAGTCGGGTAGGGATATAGATCGCCAGTTAGATCGCTTTTGGCCACTGGCAATAAAGCCGGGATTCTCCAGGGAGTCTTTGCTGTTGTATGGCAACGGAGTGAGTTCAGGCAGTTGCAATAACTCCCCTCCTGCGGCTTCCAGTATGGCCTGACCTGCGGCCGTGTCCCATTCGCTGGTGGGTGACAGGCGCAAATACAGATCGGCTTTCCCCTCGGCAAGACGACACAGCTTCAGTGAGCTGCCGAGGCATTGGGTGGTTAGGTTGTGGGTGGCGTCGGCCGGCAAAAGTTGCGCAATGGCGGCTGACTCATGCTGGCTGTGGCGACGGCTGGTTAACAGCGTCAGATTCGCTGCAGCGCTGCGCGTATGAATCGCTGTGCCGGGGGCTAAACGCTGACTTTTCCATGCTCCAGTTGCCGCGCTACCCCAGTAAAGTGTTTCGTTATCAGGAGCATAGACGAGCCCGAGTTGGACTTGGCCCGCTTCAATAAGGGCGATGTTGACGGTAAATTCGCCATTGCGTGACAAAAACTCCCGGGTGCCATCAAGCGGGTCGAGCAACCAATAGCGAGACCAGTGTTGCCGTTGTTGCCAGTCAGGAATGTCGGCTTCCTCGCTCAGTATCGGGATGTCTGGTGTGAGCTGTTGCAGGCCTTGCACTAGTAGTTTGTGTGCGGCCAGGTCGGCGGCTGTGACGGGGGTGTCATTACTTTTCTGTTGCGTATTCCAATGGGCTGGATCTTGGTAGATGTGCATAATGGCATCACCGGCTTCGCAGGCTAGCTGTTTTAGTGAGGGTAAGAGTTGGAGGTACATGCGGCTCTCGTTGGTGATGGTTGAGTCATAGACTTTAAAAGCGCTGGTCAAGCGTTCATACTCCTATAAGTATAAAAGAGAAACAGGCGGGATGATGCTGGATTGGAAAGAAATCGATACCTTGCTGCTGGATATGGACGGCACGCTACTGGATCTGCACTTTGATAGTTATTTTTGGTTAGAGTTTTTACCGCTGCGCTATGCTGAGATGCATCAGCTTGAACCGGGCGAAGCGCGCGCCTGGTTGCATGAGCGCATCTGCCAAGAGCAGGGGACGCTGAATTGGTATTGCCTGGATTACTGGACAGAGCAATTGGGCATGCCGATTGCGGCCCTAAAACGTGAGATAGCTGAACGTATTAGTTTCAGGCCGCATGTTGAAGATTTTTTGCTGGCTGTGCGCCATGCCGGTATTCGTTCGGTGATCGTAACTAATGCCCATCGCGGCAGTTTATCCTTGAAAATCGAAAAAACCGCTATCGATGCACTGGTTGATAATGTCATCAGTTCGCATGACTTCCGTTACCCGAAAGAGGCACAGGCGTTCTGGCATCAGTTGCAGCAGGTGGAGCCCTTCGATCCTCAGCGAACCCTGCTGGTAGATGATAGTCTGGCTGTGTTGCGTTCAGCACAGACCTATGGCATCCGTTATTTGTTGTCCATTGTGCAGCCAGACAGTCAATCTGAGCCTCGCACTATTACAGAGTTTCCCTTTATCGATCATTTTACCGAGGTTATGCCAAACAAATGACCCAGCATTATTATCACTCAGATCAAAAAATACGTCTGGATAAATGGTTGTGGGCGGCGCGTTTTTATAAAACTCGAGCACTGGCTAAACAGATGATTGATGGCGGCAAGGTGCAGTACGATGGTGTTCGTGCCAAGAGCAGCAAGATGGTAGAAGTGGGAGCGGAAATTACGCTGCGCCAGGGGAATGAAGAAAAAACAGTCGCCGTGCTGGCGTTATCGGATCAACGTCGAGGTGCCACCGAAGCCCAGGCCCTTTACCGTGAAACAGAACAAAGTGTGGCACAACGAGAGGCGCATGCGGCGCAACGAAAAATGCTTGGCAGTGCACCAGAGCACCGACCCGACAAACGGAGTCGGCGCGAATTACTACGTGTTAAGGGCAGCTGGGATTAGCATTGGCTCAGGGGTTGAAAAATGGCAGCTGCTTAAACAATGGCAGTCGGCCGATAAGTCGAAATAGTGGTAAGAAGGCTTTTTCTATCCAGCGAGTGAACTCCAGTAACACCGGTGAGTAAAATGCCCAGGCGAGTATTGGCAAAGCTACAGTGAAGCCGCCTACCGCAACATCACTGAACCAGTGAGCCCCGCCGACCATTCGCGGCAGTATCATCAGGGTAGCCAGCAGCACAGCGAGATAGCTGCCAAAGCAGCGGGCATTCATGATTAGATAAGCGGCCCAAATAATCAGCACGGTGGCATGGTCGCCCGGAAAGCTGCGGCTGGAGCCGTCCTTAGCCGGTATGTCTGAAAAGAGTTCAGTTAGCAGGTAAACTGGAGATAGTGTCATAGAGGGGCTGGGCCCGCTGAGATCCAGTTGTTTGGCAAATTCGTAGAAAAAATAACGTAAAGGTACCAGTACAATCATGAGCACTAGAAAGCCTATCAGTGCCTGTTGCAGTTGGGGTCGCTTAAAGCCAAACCCAGGAAAGGTAATGAACATCAGCATGATCAGAGCCAGTAACATATCTTTATAGCGAGTGTTGGCCCATGCCCAGACCCATGCCCAGGTGTCTCCTTCTGACAGGGTGCCGTTAAGTGCAAAAAATACACTGCTGTCAACTTGTCGCCATAGTTGAAAGCCGCTGGGGGATATGAAACTCAGCATTAGCAGCAAGGCCGCCAGGTGCATCATGATCAAGGGTGCGGGGCGCCATTGTGTACCGAATACAGGAGAGATTGAAGTCATGCGTTTATCTTTATGGGTTGTGATAAAATCGTTTCCTATAGTAACAGTCATGGATACCAGCTCAAAGTCTGGCATCACAGCCATATTGGAAAACAGTTTATGAGTTCAGCGGATAAAATCCAGCGTATCCTTTTTGAAGAGGCCGATGTTCGTGGGGTTGTGGCTGGTTTGCATACCAGTTACGGTGCCGTAATGGAGCGTAATACTTACCCTTTAATGATTCAGAAATTATTGGGAGAGATGCTTGCGGCCGTTACGCTGTTGAGTTCGACATTGAAATTTGAGGGTCGTCTGATACTCCAGGCTCAGGGTGAGGGTGCTTTGCGTCTTTTAATGGCAGAATGCAGTCATCACTTACAGGTGCGCGGCATCGCCCGAATTGAAGGTGAGTTGCCGGATGCAGATAGCTTTTCGCAACTCTTCGCTCAGGGGCGTTTGGCTTTGACTATAGAGCCTGCCAATGGGCAGCGCTATCAAGGTGTTGTGCCGATGGAACAGGGGTCGCTGGCCGAGTGCCTTGAAGACTATTTCAGCCGCTCGGAACAGTTGCCGACCCGTATCCAGCTAGCCTGTGATGGTGAGCGCGCGGCAGGTATGTTGTTACAAGTCCTGCCAGCTGCAGGGGGTGGCAGTGAAGATTGGAACCGGATTGGCGTGCTGGCCGATACGCTAACACAGGAAGAGCTGCTGACGCTGGATAATGAGTCAATGCTGTATCGATTGTTCCATGAAGAGGAGTGTCGTCTTTATGAGGCGCAGACCCTGGCGTTTCACTGTGATTGTTCTCGCGAGCGTTGTGGCCGTGCGTTGCAGCTGGTTGGTCGGGATGAATTACTGGCAGCAGCTGGTGAGCAGGGCGGTCATATCAGCGTCGATTGCCAGTTTTGTAACACCGTCTATCAATTTGATCGTGAAGATATTTTGGAGTTAACAGAGGACCAGCGTCCGTCTGGGGAAACACTGCATTGAATTAAGCCGCTATGCAACTTTAGTGAAACTGTTAATGAGAACAGTTTCCGGTTGTCCACAAGGCGGTTTTTTTATGCAATAATAGCCGCTCTTAAAAGCAATAATAATTTAAGCTATGCAAGCCGGTATACTTACACTGCGAAGTACCTCAGATACCTGTGGCGTATCCGGTCAGGGCTCGCATTTGTTATTCAGTAATTTGTTGGCATCAAGCCAAGGGAAAGCGTAATGACTACAGACACTGTCAAAATTGCACATCAGAATCTGAGCCCTGCTGAACTGGTGGAGCGTGCTTTGCAGCGCCAGGAAGGCGTGCTTGCTGATACCGGTGCACTGGTTGTAACTACCGGCAAGCGCACCGGTCGTTCACCAATGGATCGTTTTATCGTTAAAGAGCCGTCTACCTCGGCTTCTATCGATTGGGGGCAGGTTAATCGCCCGTTCGATGCTGATAAATTTGATGCCCTCTGGCAGCGTGTAGAAAGCTGGCTGGAAGGCGAAGAACGTTTTGTCTCACAAGTTCATGTTGGATCTGACCACAACTATTACCTGCCAGTCAAAATGACCACTCAGACCGCCTGGCAGAATTTGTTTGGCCTGAATCTGTTTATCCGTCCGCATCAGTACAACCCCAAGAACAATCCTGAGTGGCAGATCATTAACGCGGCTGGCTTTGTGTGTGATCCAGAGCGTGATGGTACTAATAGCGATGGTTGCGTCATACTCAATTTTGCTGAGCGTAAGGTGCTGATCGCTGGTATGCGTTACGCCGGTGAAATGAAAAAAGCGATGTTTTCAGTGCAGAATTTCCTTCTGCCTGCGCACGATGTGCTGCCGATGCACTGCTCCGCTAACATTGGAGAAGATGGTTCTACCACCTTATTCTTTGGTTTGTCCGGTACCGGTAAAACTACCCTGTCTGCTGATCCAGAACGTTACTTGATTGGTGATGATGAACACGGCTGGGGCAAGGGTGTTGTATTCAATATTGAAGGTGGCTGTTATGCCAAGACCATCAATCTGAGCAAAAAGAACGAACCCATCATCTGGGATGCGATTCGCTTTGGTTCCATAGTTGAAAACGTTACTCTGAATGCTTGTCGCAAAGCGGATTATAACGATACATCGTTGACTGAAAATGGACGTTGTGCCTATCCGCTGGAGCACGTGGATAAACGTTCTGCGACCAATATGGGTGAAGAGCCGGATTCAATTGTGTTTCTGACTTGTGATCTGACTGGCGTTCTGCCGCCTGTCTCTGTTTTGACCAAAGAAGCCGCCGCTTACCACTTCCTGTCAGGCTACACCGCACTGGTCGGTTCCACGGAAATGGGTTCAGGCAGTGGGATTAAATCCACCTTCTCTACCTGCTTTGGTGCACCTTTCTTCCCGCGTCCAGCCCATGTTTATGCTGATCTGCTGATGAAGCGAATCAGTGATTATGGTTCGCGTGTTTACCTGGTAAACACCGGTTGGAGCGGTGGTTCTTATGGTACCGGTGAGCGGTTTAGTATTCCGACAACACGTGCCATTATCAGCGCAATTCAAAGTGGTGCGCTGAAGGATTGCGAAACTCAGCAATTGCCGGGTATTAACCTGGCTGTGCCTTTGGCAGTGCCAGGTGTCAACAGTGGGCTGCTGAATCCACGTGAAACCTGGGCTGATCCAGCTGCTTATGATGCGGCAGCAAAAGACCTGATTGGCCAGTTTGTCAGTAACTTCACCAAGTTTAATGGCATTTCCGAACAGATCGTTAAGGCGGGTCCTGAGCTGTAACGCTATTCTCATTTTAACAAAAAGGGGTGATCAATCGATCACCCCTTTTTTGTTGGAGCTAAGCGGCCCCTGCTAAGGGTTTAGCTGAACTTCAGCTTGTAGTCGATGCTTTTCAGGTAGTCCGCTTCGCTTTCCAGGTCGGTTTGGGTGAGGGGGTGGTGTTGCAGCCACTCATCCGGAAAAGACAGGGTGATTTTTTGATTGTCTGCCTGCAATTTAAGAGCGGGCAAGCGGGCTTTGCTGCGGCTGCGGTGCAGGATAACCGCAAGGCGAAGCAGCAGACTTAAACGCAAGTAGGGTAGTTGCTTGTCTTCAGGTAGAAGTTTTAGCTCATCTTTGGGGAGTTTGCGGCGGTGGGCTCTGGCCAGAAAAGCGAGTAATTGCTGTTCTGTGTTACTGAATCCAGGTAGGTCGCAGTTTTGCAGTAAATAAGCACTGTGACGATGAAAGCGGTTGTGCGAAATAGTCAGTCCGATTTCGTGTGTGCGTGCCGACCAGCAGAGCATGTCGTGAAATTCGTGCTCCTGAAGCTGCCAGCTGTCGCTGACCTGTGCCAGCATAATGAGTGCCGTTGCTTCTACGTTAGCCGCATGACGGGTATCAATGTGATGGCGTTTCATCAGGGCATTAATAGTGCGCTCACGCACATCTTCATGGCGGAGCCGACCGGCCATATCATACAGAACACCTTCGCGAAGCGCGCCGTCCGAATATTCCATGCTATGAATATCCAGTGATTCAAAGATTGCACACATAATGGCTGTGCCAGCCGGGAGCACAGCTTTTCTTTCCGGTTTGATGCTGTTCAGTAAGATGTCGTCCGCCTGGTTGAACTTCAACAGGTAGGCTTTAAGTTGGTTCAGCGCTTCAGCTGTGATGGGGCCAGAAGAGAAGCCCAGTTCTATACAGGCCTGGTTGATAGCCTTGGCGGTGCCGGAAGAGCCGACACAGCTTTGCCAACCCATACGGCGATAGTTGTGTCGGATCGACAGTAGTTCCTGCATGGCGGCCATTTTTGCCTGTTGGAAGCCCTTGTCTGTTAACTGTCCACTGGGGAAGAATTCTTCACTAAAACTGACGCAACCTAGCTGCAGACTTTCCAGTAGGCGTGATTCGAAGCGCTCGCCAATGATGCATTCGGTGCTGCCACCACCTATATCTATAACCAGACGACGGCCGGTGTCATCGGCTAGTGTGTGTGCTACGCCCAGATAAATCAGGCGTGCTTCTTCATAGCCAGAAATGACCTGCAAGGGTAATCCGATGACGGCAGTGGCTTGACTGGCAAACTCGCGACGGTTAGAGGCTTCGCGCAGGGCGTTGGTCGCTACGGCGCGTATGGCCGTCCTGGGTAGTTCTTTAATGCGTTCGGCAAAGCGTCGCAGGCAATCAATCCCGCGTTGCTGGGCATCTTCCGAGAGGATTCCTGCTTCATCCAGACCCGCCGCCAGTTGCACTTTTTCTGACATGATGTCTACTGGTTTGAGCTCGCCGTCCACCAGGCGAGCAACAACCATATGAAAGCTGTTGGAACCAATATCGATTGCCGCCAGCAGAGCTCCCTCTTCGGGTTGATCTAGCCGGCTTGGCTGTTCGTATACTTCCATTGAGCTCTCCAGGTCACGTTTTATAGCGAATGGCCGCTATTTTGCCAGACGCTGTGGCTCATAAGAAGCCGTAAAAACATTTTCTTGATGTATCTATGCCATGCGGATAAGTTCACAAGCATACACGGCTGGTGTTATGATCCTTATATAACAGCTATTACAAAGCACCCGGTGCAATGGAGAAACAGAGACATGAGTGAAAACATTATTAATGTCACCGACGCTACTTTTGAAGAAGAAGTAGTAAAAGCAGATAGCCCCGTGTTGGTGGATTACTGGGCAGAATGGTGTGGTCCTTGCAAAATGATTGCGCCCGTTCTGGAAGAAATTGCCAAAGAGTATGAGGGGCAGTTGAAAGTATGTAAGCTCAATATCGACGAGAACAATGAAACGCCACCAAAGTTCGGGATTCGTGGTATTCCAACCTTGATGCTGTTCAAAGGTGGTAGTGTAGAAGCCACTAAAGTGGGTGCATTGTCTAAATCTCAGCTTTCTGCTTTTATCGACGCCAATCTCTGAGTGATCATTAGGATGAAAGGGTTGGAGATGTCCGCCCTTTCCAGTTGGATTGCTCTGGATCAAACACTTGACGATAATGTCCACAGATACTGGACAGGCGTCGTTAAACACTTTATATTCATGCTGTGCTTGGCTGATGATTCTGTCAGATCCCGGCTGGGTGTTACAGTCCGATCTGCGGATCCACTGAAGCAATCTCATTCCAACTCAATCCTCCGGCTTACCATTCAATTTTCAGCCTTCACCTGGCTGCATCCTAAAAAACTATGAATCTATCTGAATTAAAACTCAAAAGTGTTCCAGACCTACTGGAAATCGCAAACAGCATGGGCATCCAGAACATGGCCCGTTCCCGCAAACAGGATGTGATTTTTGCCATCCTGAAAAAGCATGCTGTCAGCGGTGAAGATATATACGGCGATGGCGTCCTCGAAATACTTCAGGACGGCTTTGGTTTTTTACGTTCGGCAGATTCGTCGTACTTAGCCGGACCCGATGACATTTACGTATCACCCAGTCAGATTCGTCGCTTCAATCTGCGCACGGGTGACACTATCGCCGGAAAAATCAGGCCGCCGAAAGATGGTGAACGTTATTTCGCCCTGCTGAAAGTCAGCGAAATCAACTTTGACCGTCCTGAAAATGCCAAAAACAAAATACTGTTCGAGAACCTGACGCCACTATTCGCCCAGTCGCGCATACGTATGGAAGTCGGTAACGGCAGTACTGAAGATATTACTGCTCGTGTGATCGACCTGGTGTCACCCATGGGTAAAGGTCAGCGCGCGCTGATTGTGTCGCCGCCTAAAGCCGGTAAGACACTGATGTTGCAGAATATTGCCAACAGCATTACCCGCAACAGTCCGGATTGTTACCTGATCGTACTGCTGATAGATGAGCGTCCGGAAGAAGTAACCGATATGCAGCGTACCGTGCGCGGCGAAGTGGTAGCGTCTACGTTTGATGAGCCGCCTTCACGTCACGTGCAGGTGGCTGAAATGGTGCTGGAAAAAGCCAAGCGTCTGACTGAGCATAAAAAAGATGTGGTCATATTGCTGGATTCCATCACCCGTTTGGCGCGTGCTTATAACACCGTGATTCCGTCTTCCGGTAAAGTGCTGACAGGTGGTGTTGATGCCCACGCACTGGAACGGCCGAAGCGTTTCTTTGGGGCGGCACGTAATATCGAAGAGGGCGGCAGCCTGACAATCATCGCCACAGCGCTGGTAGATACTGGTTCGAAAATGGACGAAGTTATCTACGAAGAGTTTAAGGGTACCGGTAATGCCGAAGTGCATCTGGACCGACGCATTGCTGAAAAGCGTGTGTTCCCGGCGATTAACATCCGCCGCTCAGGTACTCGTCGTGAAGACCTGTTGACCACAGAAGATGAACTGCAGCGTATCTGGATTTTGCGCAAACTGTTGGATCCGATGGATGATTCCGCGGCTACCGAGTTTGTCATCGACAAGCTGAAAGACTTTAAGACCAATGATGAGTTTTTCCAGTCGATGAAGCGCAAGTAAGCGATCTGTAAGAAATGATCTGCAAAAACGATCTACAATAAAGAGTTCTGACGTAAACAAGCAGAACTCTTTCACCCAGACACTCAGGTAGCATCACTATCTGAGTGTCAGTGTCCGGTAAGACTTAGCTATGTCCACGCCAAAATACCAAGACCTTCGCGATTTTATCCAGATGCTTGAAGCCAGAGGTGAACTCAAGCGTATTAGCCAACCTGTCAGCCCCGTGTTGGAGATGACAGAAATCGCTGATCGAACGCTGCGTGCGGGCGGACCTGCGCTGTTGTTTGAGAATCCGATCGGTTTTGATATCCCGGTGTTGGCTAATTTGTTTGGTACCCCTGAACGAGTAGCATTGGGCATGGGCCAGGAGTCGGTGTCGGCCCTGCGGGATGTCGGACACTTGCTGGCGCAGCTTAAAGAGCCTGAGCCACCCAAGGGCTTCAAAGATGCCTGGGATAAATTGCCGGTATTCAAACAGGTTCTCAATATGGGGCCGAAACTGGTTAAGTCTGCGCCCTGCCAGGCGGTTGTCATTGAAGGTGATGCCGTTGATTTGTATCGTTTACCAATACAAACCTGTTGGCCTGGTGATGCCGGTCCCTTGGTGACCTGGCCGTTGGTGATTACCCGTGGCCCGAATAAAAGTCGCCAGAACCTGGGTATCTACAGACAGCAGCTGATTGGTCGTAATAAGTTGATCATGCGCTGGTTGGCACACCGAGGCGGCGCATTGGATTTTCGTGAATGGAAACAGCAGCATCCAGGGAAACCTTTCCCTGTCGCCGTCGCCCTGGGGGCTGATCCAGCTACCATTCTTGGCGCTGTAACGCCGGTTCCAGACACGCTATCCGAATATGCCTTTGCCGGTTTGTTGCGCGGTGGTAAGACTGAGCTGGTAAAATGTATCGGTAATGATCTACAGGTACCGGCAAGTGCGGAGTTTATTCTGGAAGGCTATATCGATCCGGAGGAAACCGCTGAGGAAGGCCCATTTGGTGATCATACCGGTTACTATAATGAAGTGGATTATTTCCCGGTTTTCACCGTGGAGCGTATTACCCATCGCAAGGACCCCATCTACCACAGTACTTACACTGGTAGACCGCCAGATGAACCGGCGGTGTTGGGCGTTGCGCTCAATGAGGTGTTTGTACCGATTCTGCAGAAACAATTCCCTGAGATCGTCGATTTCTATCTGCCACCGGAAGGTTGCTCCTATCGGCTTGCCGTGGTGACGATGAAGAAACAGTATCCTGGTCACGCCAAGCGGGTGATGCTCGGGGTCTGGTCATTCTTGCGTCAATTCATGTATACCAAGTTTGTGATAGTTTGTGATGATGATGTCAATGCGCGTGACTGGCAGGATGTCATCTGGGCCATGACTACGCGTATGGACCCGGCCAGAGACACCGTCATGATAGAAAACACGCCAATTGATTACCTGGACTTTGCGTCACCGGTTTCCGGTCTGGGATCAAAAATGGGTATGGATGCTACCAATAAATGGCCAGGTGAAACCCAGCGTGAATGGGGTGAGCCGATTCAGATGTCGGCCGAGGTTAAGGCGCATGTGGATGAAATATGGGACAGTTTAGGCATTATTCCTGGAGAGAGTTTTGAATAGATATACGGCAAAAATCATCAGTAATGAGCGTTTGAATCGTGATGTGTATCGGGTTCGGATTGCGCTGAAAGCATCGGGGTCTGAGTCAGCAACTTTCAGTGCTGGCCAGTATCTTGAGCTGTTTTTGCCGGATGGTCGCAGTGCGTTTTTTTCTATCGCGTCAGCACCGGAACAGGTGGGTGAGCTGGAGTTACATATCCGCCATATGCCGGACAGTGAGATGAATTGTGCGCTGGTTGCACATCTGGAGCAGGCCTCTGAAGTAGAGCTGTGTATGGCTATGGGGCAATGCCATCTTGCGGCGTCAGCTTTGGCGCCTGAGCGAAGATTAGTTTTTGTTGCCGGTAGTACGGGATTTGCGCAAATAAAAAGCATGGTTGAGCATCTGTTAGCCAATCAGGTAACTCAACCTATTCATGTCTACTGGGGTGGACGGGTCGCTGAGGATCTTTATCTGGATAATCTGGCCCGTCAGTGGGCAAATGACTACCCCAATCTACACTATACGGCCGTAGTGTCTGAGCCCAGTGATGATTGGCAGGGTGCGCGTGGACTGCTGCCTGGTATTGTGGCATCTGATATTTTGGCACCGGCTACAACGGATATTTATGCCTGTGGTTCACCGGGCATGGTGTATGCGTTGGTTGATGCGTTAGAAGCTCAGGGTGTCAGTGAGCGCCAGATACATGCGGATGTATTTGCCTATGCGCCTCGGCCAAAAGCAACCAGTTGACGTCTTGAATAAGGGTTGTGTCTACTAGCCATATAGCCCGTCAGACACAACCCAAGCACAGCCTAGTCGGCTTTAAGTGCCGGTTGCGGCAGGGGTAGATCGGGTAACTTGTCTGTCACATGGCTGATGCCCTGATTCATCACCTGCATGGCTCTTTCCGGTTGCTCGAGCTGCTGCAGTAATCGCGCAAACTCGGCGCAGCTATCCAGGTTAGGATCAATACTCAGGCTTTGCTCGTAATAGCCTACAGCCTCACTCCACAATTGGCATTTTGCCGCTAATCTAGCCAAGGCTATATACAATCCTGGACTTTGCTCATGAACCTCTAACCATTTTTGTGCTTGTTGATAAAGCTTGCGTGGTTTGGGGCTGTCAATCAGGCCATAGAGAGGGATTAGTATTTCACTCCAGCGGGCTTCTAGACGTAGGCGCAGCAAAGCTTCGGCTGCCTTATGACCCCCAGCAGCGATCAACTGATCGGCATACTCAGTCACCACCTCATCATAGTTCGATGCTGTTTCAGGCATACTCACCCAAATGCTTTGTAACTGCCGGACCCGCTGCTCCGGTTCGGGCATGAAGCCACCGGCTGTCGGTGTTCTCTGTTTTTGCAACAGGTGTAACAGTGTTTCACGTTCCAGACGATTAAGATTTTCCAGCGGCAGAGCTTTGCTGCGACGCAGGTCGGGCAGGATATCCGCAACACCTTGCCAGTCATTCAAGCGTGCCGAGACGTCGGCCAGCAAGGCCAAAATTTGCTTGTTGTGTGGCTGCTTGCGGCGCAATTTGAGTAGGTTGGCTAGTGCCGCTTCCAGTTGTCCTCGAGCTACCTGAATCTGGGACTGGGTAATGCTGACTGCCAGGCTGGCTTCCGGAGTCGACTTTAAGGCTTTTTTCAGTAGCTCATCGGCCCCAGTCTGGTCACCATTTTCATGTGCCGCACGAGCGGCCGCAATATAGTTGATTACAGGTAAATCAAAATCTTCTGCGCTACGGGTCAGGGTGACCTGAGCTTTGTGCCATTCACCTTCGGACAGGGCCAGCAAGCCCTTCAATGTTTTCTTCCGTGCAGATTGATGTTTTTTGATGGCGCGCCATTGGCGGAACTGTCCTGTTGGCAACCGGGCATTAAAGATCAAGTTGAAAATTAAATGTAATAGTATAAATGCGATAAATACCCCCACTAAAAACACCCAGAGCGTGGTTTCAACGGTGGTGTTGTTATAGGCCAGCAACACATAACCCGAGTCAGTGACCATCATCTGGCCAGCCCAGGCACCCACTACAAGTGCCAATAGCAGTAATACGAAAAGGCGCTTCATCAGTTGCCTCCTTCACGCTTTAGGCGGCGCAGTTCACTGATGTGCGTCTGTAATGCATCCAGTGAGGCATTGATTGACGGTACTTCTGGGGCCACCTCGACAGCTTTTAGCTCATCAATACCGCGTAGCAATGACTGTGTTGTGGCATCGCTGGGCTCAAAATAGTCGGCTATCCAACTGCTGGCTTTTTCCAGACTGTGGGAGTAGGCACCTTGGCGGCGTTGCAGCAGAGCGTGTTGAGCTTGTTCCAGCATCAAGTGCAGGTTTTGCTGCAGATAGTAGGTTTGTTCTGGTGAGAGCAAGGGTTCAACCGGGTTATCACGGTGTTGGATTACAACCAGTTGATCCAGCTTAGACATGGCGCTGGACAGTGCGTTTTTGGCGCCAGCCCCCCAAGTGTCACGGACTGCTTCAGGTGTTATCTCTTCCAGCATATCCGGTAGCTGACGACGATCTGTAACTGGTGTCATGCGTAGATCAGACACGCGTGCATTCAAAGCACTGAGGCGTAGGAAAACGCCTTCGGTATCCAGGCGAGGAACGGCATCGAGTGCAGCGATGTCTTCTGCTAACGCTTCACGGACGGGGTAGAGCGCTGCATCATCCGCTTGTCGCAGTATCTCATCAGCAGACCTGAGTAAGGCCAGGGCCCCGGTCGCACTTTGTTCCATCAATACGCGCTGGTTGGCAAGACGCAGCAGGTATTCGGCTTCAGCCAGTAACCAGTCTTTTTCGGAGATGACCTGCTGCGCTTGAACCTGACGAATGCTTTGGGTCAGACGTTGTTGCAGACTGTCGACGTTACGCTGGCTAGCCGCGGTCTGCTCTTTCAATTGGCCTAGTTGCTGATTGATGCCGGCCGCCTGTTCGCTAACAGACGAAACCGTGCGAGCTACTTCAGTGGCGTTGCTGGCTAGCCGGGTTTCGACTTCCGCTGCCAAGTTGACAGTTTTATTCTGTAGCTGTTGATTCTGGTAAAACAAATAGCCAGATAAGCCCAGTGCAGCGAGTGCGACGACTAAGGCGGCCCTTGCGGGCCAGGGAGATGGGTATTTAGTTGCCGCTTCTGTGCCTGAGCTGTGTGCGGTTAAGCCGGGTTTGGTTTGGCTGACCTCAGGCTCAGTTATAGTGCTCTCAACTGTACTGCTCTCCGTTGCCGGGCTCTCTGTAGTAGGATTCTCTGTAGCACTGGAGGTGCTATCATCTCCTGACGCCTCTGTTGTGGGTGTGTCAGGCAGTTCTGACTCAGTTACAGGCGCTTCAGGATTACTATTCTGGTTTGGTTTATCAGATTTATTTGTCATGCCAGCTGTTCCAAGTCATTACCGGGGAGAGTGGCCCGGACCATTGAGTCATCATCCGGTCCCTGAGCAACTCTGACCCGCCTGTATCCCAGCTCCCGTGCAATGACGGCAATGCGTTCACTGGGCACTATTAAACGCGTGTTGAGCAGCGGTTGATACCGGTCTGCTGAATGGGTCGTCATCAGGGTCTGCAGGTTTAACAGACCTTCGCCACTGGTAATGAGCAGCGCTGACAAGGGTTCATCCAGCAGTTTCTGCTTTAATGTCTGTTCAGAATAACTGGGGAGGCGTCGATAGTAAACTGTACCATAGTCAACCCTGGCTCCCCGTGCTGTTAGTGTGCTTCTCATCAGGTCGCGTCCACCGTTTCCCCGCAGTATCAAAATGCGTTGTCCATCGACCTGCTGAAACCTGTCGCTGCTGAGCAGCGCTTCAGAGTCATAGCCCTGCTCGCTGGACCAGGCACAGATACCCTGTTGTTCAAGCTGCTTGACAGTCTGACGGCCTATACCGACCCAGTCGATGCCCAAAGGTAGCTGTGGCCAAAAGTCTTCAATCAGCTCGACACCCAGTTTGGCGGCATTGGGGCTGACAAAAATAACTTTCTGATAGAGATCCAGGTCCAGTAGGCAATACTTGAGATCGGCGTAGGCTGAATCTGAATCACTGACCGGTTCGATCTCGATCAGAGGCAGGCACACGGCCTCACCGCCCAGCGCCTGGATCAGCGCCTGCTGTGCCTGGCTCTGATGTTCAGCTCGCGTGACCAGGATGCGCAGCCCTTGCAGGCTATTAACCGCGTTCTGTGTAGACATGCTTTAAAATTTCGTCAGCACCGGCGGCAAGCAGTTGCTCTGCCAGTTGGACACCTAAGGCTTCGGCGGCTTCAACCGGGCCGGTGATTTCATCGCGCAATACGCGACTGCCATCCGGCAGGCCGACCAATCCCCGTAGCCAAAGCTGGGTGTCATTGTTCTGCAGCACCGCATAACAGCCGATAGGCACCTGACAGCCTCCTTCAAGGCGACGATTCATGGCACGTTCCGCCAATACGCGGCTGGCTGTTTGAGTATCATGTAGTGGCTGCAGCAGATTGATCAGCTCCTGATCATCGCTACGGCACTCAATGCCGACGGCACCCTGACCACCGGCTGGCAGACACTCTTCGGCTGACATCTCTTTACGAATACGGTTTTCCAGCTTGAGCCTTACCAGGCCAGCGGTTGCCAGGATAATGGCATCAAACTCACCGGCATCCAGCTTGCCCAGGCGGGTTTGCACATTGCCGCGCAAGCTGCTGACTTTCAGATCAGGTCGGCGTTCGCGTACCTGCACTTCACGTCGCAGTGATGACGTACCGACATGAGCGCCCTGGGGCAGATCATCAAGTGAGTCAAAGTGGTTGCTGATAAACGCATCAGTCGGTTTTTCGCGTGGGCAAATCACCGCCAGCCCTAGCCCTTCTGGAAATTCCATCGGTACATCTTTCATTGAGTGCACGGCAATATCAGCCCGGTTCTCCAGCATGGCATTTTCCAGCTCTTTAACGAACAGGCCTTTACCACCGATTTTTGCTAAAGGCGTATCCAGGATTTTGTCTCCCTGCGTCACCATGGTGACCAGTTCAATCTGGATGCCTGGGTGGTGTGCCTCAAGCTCAGCTTTGACATACTCGGCTTGCCAGAGAGCCAGCAGGCTTCGGCGTGTTGCGATACGGATGGTTCTGCTCATAATGGAGTCCTGTTGCCGTGAGTGCAAAAAAATCAGACACAGATTGTAGCAGATTAACTACAACGGGCGATAAACCTCACGGCAATCCGCTGCCAAGCTTGTTATAATGGCGGGATTTTCAGCCATCCGCCAGTTCACGGCCTGTTCATGGAGAGTGTCAGTATGAGCAACAAAACCAATCAGCAGTGGGGCGGTCGTTTTTCCGAGCCGACCGATGCTTTTGTAGCGCGTTTTACCGCATCAGTTGATTTCGATAAACGCCTCTACAAGCAAGATATACAGGGCTCCGTTGCCCATGCGCGGATGCTGACCCGGGTTGGTGTGCTCAGTCAGGATGAGTGTGATGCCATTTTACGCGGGCTGGGCGAAATTCGGGTTGAAATAGAGCGCGGTGAATTCGAGTGGTCTGTAGCGTTAGAAGATGTGCACATGAACATCGAAGCGGCGCTGACACATAAAATCGGAGTGGTCGGTAAAAAGCTGCATACCGGTCGGTCACGTAACGATCAGGTGGCTACGGATATACGCCTCTATCTTCGTGATGAAACTGATTTGATTCTGGATGAGCTATCTCGATTACAGCAGGGGTTGCTGGAATTGGCTGAGCGAGAAGCGGATACCATCATGCCGGGCTTTACCCATCTGCAAACAGCGCAGCCAGTCACCTTCGGCCACCATCTGATGGCCTGGTTCGAAATGCTCAGCCGCGATTATGAGCGCTTTGTGGATTGCCGCAAACGCATCAATATTTTGCCCTTAGGCGCCGCTGCGCTGGCGGGTACCACCTATCCGATTGATCGCCACTATACCGCCGAGCTGTTGAAATTCACCGCCCCAGCGGGTAATTCATTGGATGCAGTATCGGATCGCGACTTCGCCATAGAGTTCTGTGCCGCATCGAGTCTGTTGTTGATGCATATGACCCGCATGTCGGAAGAGTTGGTGCTCTGGGCGTCGGCGCAGTTTAATTTTGTAGATCTGCCAGATCGTTTCTGTACCGGTTCATCGATTATGCCGCAAAAGAAAAACCCGGATGTGCCGGAGCTGGTGCGAGGTAAAAGTGGTCGGGTCTTTGGTCATCTGTTCTCTTTGCTGACACTGATGAAGTCTCAGCCTTTGGCATACAACAAAGACAATCAGGAAGATAAGGAGCCGCTGTTTGACACGGTCGATACGGTAAAGGGCTGCTTGCGTGCCTTTGCTGATATGGTACCCGCATTACAGGCGCGTAAAGAGGTGATGCGTGAGGCGGCCTTGCGTGGCTTCTCAACCGCTACCGATCTGGCTGATTATCTGGTGCGTAAGGGCGTCGCTTTCCGTGATGCGCATGAGATTGTCGGCTTGTCGGTGGCTTATGGTATACGCACTGGCAAGGACCTGGGGCAGATGGAGCTGTCTGAGCTGCAACAGTTTTCTGACATAATTGAAGCTGACGTATTCAGTGTGTTGACGCTGGAGGGCTCAGTTTCCGCTCGTGACCATATTGGTGGTACTGCACCGAATCAAGTGCGCAAAGCCATAGTCGTGGGTCAGCAGTTATTGTCAGGCCGCGAACAGCACGACTGATAGGTTGTGCCCTTGCACATAATTAAACCGCATGAGTTAAACCGGAGCCGCCAGCTAACTGGCGGCTCCGGTGTCTTTTCAAACCTTGAAGCGCCCAATCCTACTCTGCAGGTCACTGGCCAGTCTGGCCAATTCATCAGCCGCTGTATTCACTTGTTCAGTGCTGCTTGAAGTCATTTCAGCGGCATCAGTAATAAAACTGATGTTGTGATTGATTTCATCGGCTACCTGGGATTGTTGGCGAGCGGCCTCGGCAATCTGTATGTTCATCGTATTGATTGTTTCGATTGCTCCGGCAATGCTGGTCAGGGCTTCATCTGTATCGTTGCAACTGGCAACGCTGGCTGTAGCTTTATTGCGACTTTGCTGCATCGAGTTGACCGCTTTTTCAGCACCGGACTGCAGGCGTTCAATCATGTGTTGAATATCTACTGTTGAATTCTGAGTGCGGCTGGCAAGACTGCGCACTTCGTCGGCAACTACAGCAAAACCACGCCCTTGTTCGCCGGCACGTGCTGCTTCAATAGCGGCATTTAATGCTAGCAGATTAGTTTGGTCAGATATGTCGCGAATGACATCAAGGATTTTATTGATCTCTCGGCTATCAGTAGACAAATTATTGATGATTTGAGCGGCGGACTCGATATCGTTAGCCAATCCTTGAATTGACTGCTGGGTATTGGCCAGTTTCTGTTTTCCTGACAGTGCTAATTCATTGGCTGCACCAGCGGCATGCGAGGTTTGAGCCGCATTATCAGCAACTTCAGTTACTGTGGCGGTCATCTCGTTCATCGCCGTGGCAACCTGCAGGGTTTCAGACTGCTCTTTTTTGGCTTGTTGCGAGGTGTCGGTGCTGGAGGCTGACAGCTCTTCGGCGGCAGCAGACAGCTGAACAGTCGCGGCGCCAACCTGTTTGATCAGGCTGTGGATGTGCGTTACAAAATGGTTGAACGAACTGGCCAGGTCAGCCAATTCGTCGCGGCCGCTATCATCCAGACGAGCGGTCAGATCGCCATCGCCAGCGGCAATATTGCGCAAGCTGTCAGCTGTGGTTTTCAGTGGTTTGATAATGCTGCGAGCGAGTAGGGCTGCCATTAATAAACCCAGTAGTACTGAAACTATGCCAATCACGATGATGCGGATCAGCGCCTGCTGGTAGCCTTGTACATACTCGGTACGATCAATCATCAGCTCAACCACTCCCAGAGGTTTGCCAGAAAAGTCCATGATCGGACGTGCCATGACGGCCCAGCTTTGTTCTCCTCTGTCGACTTCGCTAGTGTAGACTTGGCCTTGCATAACCTGATTTAGCTGAGCCTGAGTCAGCGAGGTGTCATTCTCAATTGTGGTGGCAAACGCCTTGAAACCACTGTTGGCGGGAATATGCAGTGCGGCCTGAGCACCGAAGCGTTCAGTGAAGGTATCAAAAAAATCCTGACCAAACGACAGGCCCACCTCAGCGGAACCTATATGACGTTGCTGGTGATAGACAGGAATGACGCCGCGCAGTCCGATGCCAGCAACACCGCTTTCCAGGCCGCTTTGAGCGCGTTGCTGATTATTGGCCTGGAGCACTGTAAGGCGAAAATCGCTCAAGTCATCATCATGTTTATCCAACTGGTGCAGACGCAGATAAGAAGTCGCAGGTGGCAGATGAAACTGAAATTGACGAATATTATAGTTTTGCTGCAGGGCTTCAAAAACAGGTAGTGTCAATTGTTGTAATAGTGCTCGATCACGATTGGCAAAGGCCTCGGAAATACCGACACCGCTGATAGACGCCGTGGTGATACGTAATGCCTGTTCGGCTGTTTCATCAATAGAGGCTTGCAGAGCGTTATGCAGATCTTCGAGTTGACGGCTTTCTGCGCGCTGTGTGATATTACTCAACAGGCTCAATACGGTGGGGATAATGATGGCAATAACCAGCGCCAACATGATTGCCGTACCCAAAGATAGACGGATGGATATACGAATATTTCTCAGCATTGACGGGGATTCCTTCGGCTAGGATTTGGGCGTCTAGCCTGTTCTATTTACGCCATTTATAATGCAATTAAACCGCACTTTTCAAGATTATAGCACTTGGTTTTGTGCACCTATCGATCAAAAGTGTCTGGGTTTGACTTATATCAGGAAAGTTTATGTTATCAGTGATATCAGTACTCTGGCCGGTGTTCGCTCTTTTGATTACCGGCGCTGGGATGCGTCGCTTCAACTTTCCTGGTGATGGGTTTTGGGTTCCCGCTGAGCGGTTGACCTATTACTTTCTGTTTCCGGCCCTGCTGATTCACAGTCTGAGCCAGGCTTCACTATCGGGACAGGAATCTTTGGTGTTGATGTTGGCCGTGCTGGTGCTGCTGGGTCTGGGTACGCTGATTTGTTATGGCTTGCGGCATTTTCTGCAGTTAGAGAATGCGGCGTTTACCTCCTTCTATCAGGGCAGCATGCGCTTCAATACATTTGTGGCATTGGCCGTTACCTCAGCACAGTTTGGTTCTGCTGGGATAGCCCTGGCTGCAGTAGTCGCTGCAGTAATGATTCCAGCGCTTAATCTGCTCTGTGTGCTGGTGTTTGCTCATAATTCTGAGCGTCAGCCTACGCTGGGTGGCGTATTGAAGACCTTACTGACTAACCCGCTGATACTGGCATCTCTGCTGGGTGTAAGTATTAATCTGGCGGGGGGCTTGCCTGAGCTAATGCAGCCCTTTTTTGTGCTTTTGTCGCAAATGGCTTTGCCACTTGGGTTGCTATCTGTCGGAGCCGCCCTGAACCTGTCCGCTTTGCGACGTTCAGGGCGGGGCATGCTGTTTTCTATAGTGATCAAGTTACTGCTGTTTCCTCTGCTGGCGGCATTGATTGCCCTGCTCTTAGGGTTGTCGACCTTGGCTGCAGGGACTTTGATCATCTTTGCTACTATACCCACAGCTACTTCCGCCTATATCCTTGCACGCCAGTTAGGTGGCGATGCCTCGCTGATGGCCGCAATCATTACCGCTCAAACTTTATTGTCCATGCTGACCATCCCTTTATGGCTGACGTTATTGCTATAAAACATATTTAATTCATCATGTTAAGCCAGGTGTTCAATCTCAATATTTAAGTCAGCCATGTAACATGCAGTAAAAAAACAAAAAAATTCTGTAATAGACTTGAAATATTTTTATTTTGTGAAACACTATGCATGGGTAGTAAACGTCTGTTTGGGTTAGTGAGGGTCATCTTAAGTGGTGGGTCACTAACAATACTGCAACGCAACAAATAAAAGAGATAGGCGAGATGAGACGGAGTCCTGATCTAGTGCTGGTGCTTGTGCTGGTTTTTGTAATCGGCACGATAATGACGGGTGTATCTCAGAGTGGTATTGAGTTTGCGGCTGTAGTCCAACAGGTTTTCAACAGCTGAACCGATAAATACCTGCTTCTGTAGCAATACCTGCCAGCGGAACATCCCAGCTTTCCGTTGCCAGGCAGTCCACTTTCTGTAATTCATGCGCTAGTCCTATTAATTTCGGCCCTCTGATTCCCTTGCTTTGTAGCTTGAAGCTAAACGTGCGGTCGTAATAGCCTCCACCCATACCCAGGCGCCTGCCTCGGGTGTCAAAAGCCACTAAAGGAAGAAAAATCAGGTCCAGTGCCCAGGCAGGGGTTTTGGGTGTGCGTAGCAGTTTTGGCTCTGAAATGCCGTAACTGTTCAAGCGCATTGGGCTGCCAGGTTTGTAGGGTAAAAACCACAAGCGGTTGTGATGAATTGGATGGAGTACGGGCAGATAAACGGCTTTGCCCAATTGCCAGCATAAGCGGATCAATGGCTCAGGGCTGATTTCGCCATCATTAGGTAAATAGAGTGCAATGTTACGGGCGCAACGAAACCAAAGTTGGTGTTTCAGGCGGCGACAGAGCTGATTGGCATGCCGCTTTTGCTCAGTGGCTGACAACGCACGTCGCTGGCGTCTGATTTGCTGGCGCAAGACTTTGCGGGAATCGGCCATGATTATGAGGGTCTCCCAGGGTGCCGTTTACTGATTCTGGCCCTGAACCGTGAGGTTCAAGGAGGGAGCAGTGTCTGACGTATCAGGCTTTCCGACAAGCGGACATGCACACAACATCAAAGTGACACTCCCATTTAGAAGGATATAGGCTCGAGGGACTTAACCAGCTCTCGAACACCCCAGGAGACGATTCCATTATACCAGATTAGGTAGATTTGTCAGCCACCTGGATTGGAAGTGTTTAAAGCGTTATCAACTTTACTGCCAATGCGGCGTAAATGTGCTTCAACATTCTGGCGTTGAATTTCCTTATTTTTTAGCAAATCGTGGGACATATTCAATGCGGCCATAACAGCAATACGCTCAAGTCCGACGATTTTTCCAGTATTTTTGATTTCACGCATTTTATCATTCAGATAATCAGCTGAAGCCAGCAGCTCGGCTTCCGCACCATCTGGGCAACTGATAGTGTACTCTTTATCAAGCAGTCTGACGGTCACACTTCGGGCTGTTGTCATGATCCGTGCTCCAAAGATTTCAATCGCGAAATCATGGCCTCAATCTTACTTTGGGTTTGTGTATTTAGCTGCATTAATTGGGTGCGCTCTTCTTTTAAGCGCTGCTCCGACTCACGCAAGCGCTTGTTTTCCTTTTCCAGTTCGTTGAGCCTGGCTATCAGCTGGTCAACCTTGTGTTCCAGTGCATTAAAAAGATGTTCACTCATGTCCGGGCGCTTCCTGACAACCATCATGTTTTATATTAACAGCCTGTAGTAAACCTTGACATCTTCTGCGAGTAAACTAAAGAGCTTGGCACGCATTCTGGTCAATCAGGCAGGCTATTCATACCCTTTACAGTAAATGCTAGCATAGCCTGCTCCTGATTTATTTATTTCTCTGATGGATATTGAAATGACTTCTGAAAAAACGCTGCCTGACCTCCCTGAATTTGACACAATTGCCGACCTGATGATCAGTGAAGGGGTGCTGACGTTATCGCCTGCCGAGTTACATGGACTCATGGCCGGACAGTTGTCTGCGGGTGCGCGTTTTGATACCGATACGTTATTAAAAGTGTTGTGTGAGTTGATGAATGTCAACCAGCTGACCGACGAAAAGGCTACACTGGTGTTCGGTTCACTCTATCAAATAACACTGGCGCAGTTGTTGGACGAGGATCTTGGCTTTCGGTTACTACTGCCGGATGATGATCAAGAAATCAGTCAACGGGTGGATGCCTTGAGCAGTTGGTGTAGCGGTTTTCTGGCAGGTTTTGGCATGTATCTGGGCGAGCAGTCGATGTCAGATGCCCTTAGGGAAGGGTTGCAGGATTTTGCTGAAATTGCCCAGGTATCGACAGATCCAGATGAGCTGGATGATGAAGATGAATCTGGTCTGTTGGAATTACAGGAATATGTGCGTATGGCGGCTTTGTATATATTTGCAGAATGTAATCCGGATGTTGACCCTGACCCAGCGGATAAACGTAAGCAGTTACATTGAGCCTCAAACGAGCGTAAGTAGGTAATGATGAAGATTTCGATGGATCAGTTCAGTCAACGACGTAAGCAGTTATTACAGCAGTTGCCGGAGAATAGTATTGCGTTGGTTCCTGCGGCCAGCTTGAAAATTCGTAATCGAGATGCTGAGTATGCTTTTCGGCAGGATAGTGACTTTTATTACCTGACTGGATTTAATGAGCCGGATGCCTTGTTGGTATTGATACCCGGTGCCGCTGATGGTGAGTCGATTTTGTTTTGCCCTCCGCGCGATGCGACTATGGAGGTTTGGACCGGCTATCGTGCGGGCCCTGAAGGCTGCGTAAATGATTTCGGCATGGATCGGGCCTTTAATCTCGATCAACTGGATGCGCAGATGCCAACACTGATTAATGGTAAGGCCATGCTGTGTTATGCCCAGGGAAGTCACGCCGGACTGGATGCGAAAGTCACCAGTTGGTTGAATACCTTGCGGGCGAAAGTCAGGCTGGGGTTCAGCTTGCCGGAGCAAACCCTGCTGTTGGATAAATACCTGCATGAGTTACGCTTGTTTAAGTCGGAAGCGGAGCTGCAGGTTATGCAGTTGGCAGCAGAATTGTCGGCTCAGGCGCATTGCCGGGCCATGCAGCTGTGTCAGCCTGGGATGATGGAATATCAGCTGGAAGCGATCATTCAGCAGCATTGTGCTATGGCGGGTGCACGTTTTCAGGCCTATTCCCCAATCGTGGGTGGTGGTGTCAATGCCTGTATTCTGCATTATATTGATAATAATGCGCGGCTAAAAGATGGCGATTTGGTATTAATCGATGCCGGTTGTGAGCTGGATAATTATGCCAGTGATATCACCAGGACCTTTCCGATCAATGGCCGCTTCACTGAAGCACAGAAAGCCCTCTATCAGTTGGTGTTGGATACGCAAGAAGCCTGTATCGAAGCTATCCGGCCAGGTCTGCCCTGGGGTGATATTCACGATCTATCAGTGAGGATGCTGACTCAAGGTCTGTTGCAACTGGGCTTGCTGCAAGGGGATCTTGACACCTTGATTAAAGCAGAAGCTTATAAGCCCTTTTATATGCATCGTATTGGCCATTGGCTGGGCATGGATGTACACGATGTCGGGCGTTATAAAGACGCTGGTGCCTGGCGGCCATTACAGCCAGGTATGGTCATGACAGTTGAGCCGGGGTTGTATATTGCCCCTGATAATGAGCAGGTAGATCCCTGCTGGCGCGGCATAGGTATACGTATTGAAGATGACGTGGTGGTGACTGAAACCGGGCATCAGGTGTTGACGGCTGGAGTGCCTAAGACAGTAGCTGATATCGAGGCGCTGATGCGCCGCGGAGACAGTGAATGAAAAAACATTATGATCTGGTGATTGCGGGCGGCGGCATGGTGGGAGCGAGTTTGGCTTGCGCCTTGCTGCCGGTTGCACAAGCGTTACAACTGAAAATTGCCCTGGTAGAGCTGCAACCCTTGCCTGCGCCGGAAGAAAACAGCTTTCAGCCCAGTTATGATGCACGTTCCACCGCTTTGGCTTATGGTGCGCGTTCGTTTTATCAAGCCACCGGGGTGTGGTCACGTTTGCTAGAACACCTGACTCCCATTGAACATATTCATGTATCTGATCGTGGCCGCTTCGGTGCTACCCGACTGCATGCCGCTGATGAACAGGTGCCGGCCTTGGGTTATGTAGTTGAAAATCACTGGCTGGGTCAGGTGTTACTGGATAATATTCGCCAGGATCGTTCTGGCTGCCTGGATTTTATTTGTCCGGCTGAGATTGAATCCTTCACACCGGGTGAGGGTTGTAGCCTTTTGAGTGTGAAGACTCCGGACGCCCAGTTACAGTTGCAGGCTGAGCTTGCAGTAATTGCTGATGGCGGTCGTTCAGGCTTGCGCGAGGCGTTGGGAATCTCCTGTGAGGAACGCCGCTATGGTCAGCATGCCCTGGTTGCCAATGTCAGCCTCGACCGCCCCCACCAGCAGGTGGCTTATGAGCGTTTTACCGACTCGGGTCCTATGGCGTTGTTGCCGGGTGAAACTCTGGATGGCGAATTTCGCTGTGGCCTGGTATGGACGCTGCCAGATGAGGCGGTAGCCGAGGTGTTAGCACTGGATGATGCGGCTTTTTTACAGCAGTTGCAGCAGGTGTTTGGCTACCGTGCCGGTCGTTTTATGCGAGTTGGTGAGCGCTACAGCTACCCGCTTAAGCTGACCCTGGCACAGGAGCAGGTGCGTGCGGGTCTGGTGGTATTGGGTAATGCCGCGCATGCCATGCATCCCATTGCGGGTCAGGGGTATAACCTGGCTTTGCGAGGCGTTACGGATCTGGCAGAAAATCTGATTGCCTCTCGGCAGATGGGCAGGTCTCTGGGTGATCTGGCACGTTTGCAAGCCTATGAGCAGCAACGCAAGGCGGATCAATTGCGCACCATAGGTTTCAGCGATAAAACTATGCGATTGTTCTCTAACGCGAATCCAGTTTTAAGTCTGGGGCGCTCATTAGGATTGCAAATGCTTGATGTTTGTCCGTTGGGTAAAACCCTGTTTGCCCGCGCCGCGATGGGGCTGAACTCGCCGGCTTTGCAGTTACCCCGATAGAGGAATTTTGAATGCAACAGCCTGAAAGTAATTGTTTCGATCTGGTGGTCAATGGGGCAGGTATGGTCGGGGCCGCCTTGGCCTGCCTGCTGGCAAAGTCGGGTATGCGGGTGCTGGTGCTCGAACCGCGTAAAGAAACCCCGCAGCAGTTGCTTGAAGCACTGCCTGAGCTACAGGCGCAGGGCTATGACGCCCGCGTCAGTGCGCTGACACTGGCTTCCCAGGCGTTATTGACCCACATCGGCGCCTGGCCGACCCTGACAGCGACCAGGGCAGCGGCTTACCAGGGGATGGAAGTCTGGGATGGTCTGGGAAGCGGGCATATTCATTTCAGTGCTGCTGAGCTGCATGAGCCCTACCTGGGACATATTGTAGAGAATCGGGTCACGCTGGCGGCGCTTTATCAGTGCTTATTACGGCAGCCTGGTATCGAAGTACGTAATGCTGTGCAGATGACTGCACTATCGGCGCCAGATGCACAGGGTGGACGCTGGCTGGCCCTGACCGAAGGCGAGCCGATTTATGCTCCTGTGTTGATCGGCGCTGACGGTGCTGAATCACCTACACGGCAGTTGGCCGGCATTCCGGCAACGGCTTGGGATTATGGTCATCATGCTCTGGTGACTACGGTGACTACCGAGCATACACACCAGTGGCAGTGTTGGCAGCGTTTTACTGAGGATGGTCCGCTGGCTTTTCTACCCTTGGCGTCAGCAACGGCTGACCGTGCTTCTATTGTCTGGTCGACATCACCTGCACATGCCCGTGCATTGCTGGCAATGGACGATCAGGCCTTTTGTGAAGCGCTTAGTCGGGCGTCTGATACGCGCCTGGGACGCGTGCTGACGGCCGATCCTCGGCAGGCGATTAATCTGCGTCAGCGGCATGCACATAGCTATGTTGTACCGGGTGTAGTGTTGGCTGGTGATGCCGCACATACCATTCACCCCTTGGCTGGACAGGGCGTCAATCTGGGTTTTCTGGATGTGGCGGCGCTGGTTGAAGTGTTAACGGATGCCCATGTACAAGGAGAACTACTGGGGAGTCTGAGCGTATTACGTCGCTATCAACGCTTGCGGCGCAGCGATAATCTGCGCATGTCAGCCACCATGGAGATGTTTCGCCGTTTATTTGGTGAGCGGCCTGCACCGGTGCGCTTGTTGCGCAGCAGTGGTATGAATCTGGTTAATCACTTGTCTCCATTGAAGAATCATCTGGCGATGATGGCGATGGGCTTGCACTCGGACCTGCCTCGTTTGGCTCAGCGTGATAATTCCGCGGCCTAAAGGGTCAGACAGGCATTGAACTGATCAGAGTTTGTCGCTACATTAGGTTCCCTTTTTTTGCATTCAGGCGTTTGTGTCACCGTTTCGCCTGCTAAATGTTGTATAGATGAGCTTTCCAATGGGCAATAAAACCGTTCTTTATAATCAACACCTCGCCATGGGCGCCAAAATCGTCGACTTTGGTGGTTGGGATATGCCCCTGCACTACGGCTCCCAGGTTGAAGAACACCATCGGGTGCGCCGTGAATCCGGTATGTTTGATGTTTCGCACATGACCGTGGTGGATATCACCGGTTCTGATGCACGGGACTATCTGCGTCGCCTGCTGACAAATGATGTCGCGCGGCTGAAGCACAAGGGTAAAGCCCTTTACTCCGCCATGCTGAATGAGCAGGGTGGTGTGGTCGATGATCTGATCGTGTATTTGATGACTGATCCAGGCGTGTCCGGTGAGTGGTTTCGGGTTGTGGTCAACTGCGGAACACGGGAAAAAGATCTGCGCTGGATGTCTGATCAGGTGATGAAGATGGATGTGGCACTGACCGAGCAGCCGGACCTGGCGATGATTGCTATTCAGGGGCCACAGGCGTTATCTCGGGTTAAGGCGGTTGTCAGTGAATTCCGCGGCAAACTGATAGATGCCCTGAAGGTGTTCCAGGGGCAGGAGTCGGAAGGCTGGTTTATCGCCCGTACCGGCTATACCGGAGAGGATGGTCTAGAGATTATGCTGCCAGAGGAAGAAGCTGAGGCCTTCTGGCAAATCTTGGCTGAGGCAGGTGTGTTTCCTTGTGGACTGGGCGCACGTGATACCCTGCGCCTTGAAGCGGGTATGAACCTGTATGGCCAGGATATGGATGAAAGCGTCAGTCCGCTGGTGTCTAATATGGGTTGGGTTGTTGCCTGGGAGCCTCAGGATCGTTGGTTCGTTGGTCGGGATCCCTTGGCTGTCGAGCTGGCAGCCGGCCCGTCCAGTCAACTTGTTGGCCTGGCCCTGGAAGAGGGTAAGGGTGTATTACGTAATGGTCAGTCGGTGATAACGGCTGGTGACGCTGAAGGCCGTATAACCAGCGGTGGTTTTTCACCCACGCTGGGCTATGCTGTAGCTTTAGCAAGGATACCCGTGGCTGCATCCGGCGAAGCTGAGGTGGAGATGCGAGGAAAGCGGGTCAAAGTGCGCGTCGTTAAGCCGCCCTTTGTCCGTCAGGGTCAAAAAGTCTATTCCTGAAACAGGTAGGAAAACATGAGCAATATCCCAAACGAACTTAGCTACGTTGCCAGTCATGAATGGATCCGCGATGAAGGTGATGGCACTGTCACCATCGGCATTACGGATCACGCCCAGGATTTACTCGGTGATGTGGTTTTTGTTGAACTGCCCGAAGTGGGTGATCAGGTTTCAGCCGGTGATGATATCGGCGTCGTCGAGTCGGTCAAGGCCGCATCGGATGTCTACGCACCACTCACAGGCGAAGTAATTGCCGTGAACGAGGATCTTGAAGATGCTCCGGAACTGGTTAATGGCGACCCTTATGGTGATGGCTGGTTTATACGCCTGCGACTGACTGATGCTGAAGAGCTTACAGACTTGTTGGATGCCGATGGCTATGCTGAGCACTGTGAAGCGGAAAGCTGAGTTGTCGTAACGCTTTTCGCCCACCTGGATCCCCGGCAACAGCCGGGGTCTTTATTATTGGATAAGTGATTTTAATGAACTTTCAGTCAGTGACCCTGAATGCCGGATCTGAGCGTCGTCTCAAGGCCGGACATCTGTGGATATACAGCAATGAAATTGACACAGCTCAGTCGCCGCTGAAAAACTATGTGGCAGGCGAACAGGTGGTGGTTCAGGATGCCAAGGGTAAAGCGTTGGGCATCGCTTACCTGAATCCAGCCAACCTGATCTGTGGCCGTTTGGTCAGTCGGGATGTGCGTTATCCACTGGATCGTTCACTGTTAGTACATCGCTTTAAGGTAGCTCTTGGGCTACGTGAAATGCACTTCTCTCAGCCGTGTTACCGCCTGGTGTATGGCGAATCGGATGGCTTGCCCGGCTTGGTTATCGACCGGTTTTTTGACATTTTCGTGGTGCAGATATCGACCGCCGGTATGGAAGCTGTACGTGATGAAATAGTCGATGCGATGAACAAGGTGTTTCAGCCTCAGGCTATCCTGTTCCGCAATGATGGCAAAATGCGGGCGATGGAGGGGCTGGATAGCTATGTTGAAGTACTGCAAGGCGAGGTGCCGGAGTTCGCTCACCTGGTTGAGAATGGCGTCAGTCTGGTAGCACCTGTGTTGGATGGGCAGAAAACCGGGTGGTTTTATGATCACCGTGATAACCGTGCGCGGATGATGCAGCTGGCCAAAGGCAAGCGCGTGCTCGATCTGTTCAGCTATGTCGGTGGTTGGGGTGCCCAAGCGCTGGCCGCGGGTGCCGCTGAAGTCGTTTGTGTCGATGCGTCTCAGACAGCATTGGATGTGGCGGCAGAAAATGCACGTCTCAATCAGGGCGAAATGCGCTTCAAGGGCTTGCGTGGTGATGCGTTTGATATCTGCAAGGCGCTGATTGCCGAGGGCGAGCGATTCGATATTGTCATTACTGACCCGCCAGCCTTCATTCAGCGACGCAAGGATATTCGCAACGGTGAAAGAGCCTATTCCCGGATCAATAACTTTGCCATGCGTCTGCTGGGTCGAGATGGGGTGTTAATCGCTGGTTCCTGTTCCATGCATCTGACGCGTGAAAGTCTGGTGGATATCCTGCGGGGTAACACCCGTGAGCTGGATCGTTCCGCTCAGCTGTTTATCCAGGGCCATCAGGGGGCGGATCATCCGATCCACCCAGCCATTCCGGAAACTGAGTATTTGAAGGCCTGTTTTTTGCGCGTATTGCCCGCGAGCTGATCAGCGTAGATCCAGCACTGGCCAGTTGCGCTCTTGGGCAACGGCCAGTAGCGTTTCATCCGGGTTAACAGCAACGGGATGATCTACTGCTTCAAGTAAGGGCAGATCATTGCAGGAGTCGCTGTAAAAATAACTGTCTTGCAGTGCATGACCGGTTTGCTCTAGCCAGGCTTGCAGGCGCAACACCTTGCCTTCTCGGAAGCAGGGTGTACCGGCCACGTGGCCGGTATAGTCGCCATTGACTTCTTCAGGGTCGGTTGCCAGCAGATCATCAACCTGCAGTCGTTTGGCAATCGGGGCGGTGATAAAGCTATTGGTTGCGGTGATGATCAGCAAAAAATCACCGGCCTGGCGGTGTTTTTCCAGTAGTGCCTGCGCAGCAGGTAGCATCATCGGTTCAATGCACTCTTGCATGAAACGCGCATGCAGTTGCTTTAGCCGTTCGCGAGGAAAACGTGTTAGCGGCTGTAATGCAAAGCCAAGAAACTCTTCAATATCCAGCGTGCCTTGCTGGTAATGCTGATAAAAGCGGTCATTGGCTTCACGGTATAGGTCGCGGTCAACCAGCCCCTCATTGCAAAGGAACTCGCCCCAGGCATGATCACTGTCGCCATTTAACAGGGTGTTATCCAAATCAAAAATCGCCAGTCTCACGCCAATACTCCTGTGTAACCTGAATGAAAGCGTGATAGCTTAATCTGAAGCCCGTTGTGGATGCAATCAGTCGAAACTGGCTATTTGCCCGAGCGTCTAACTGTGGAACAATAAAAGCCAACAGAATGATGAGTCGGGTAGTAGATTGTGATTGATGCAGAGGGGTTTCGGCCAAATGTCGGTATCATTCTGGTGAACTCGTTGGGGCAGGTACTCTGGGCAAGGCGCGTTGGGCAGGATGCCTGGCAATTTCCCCAAGGTGGTATCCAGCAGGATGAATCACCCGAACAGGCAATGTACCGGGAATTAGAAGAAGAAATAGGCTTGCAAGCAGCCGATGTGGAGCTTTTGGCAGTCACACGTGGATGGTTGAAGTATCGCTTGCCACGACGCATGATAAGGCGTCATTCGCTACCCATGTGTGTAGGGCAGAAGCAAAAATGGTATTTGTTGCGTATGCTGAGTCATGATAGTGCGGTGAAGATTGACCAGACAGAAAAGCCAGAGTTCGATGGTTGGCAGTGGGTGAGCTACTGGTATCCTTTGGGGCAGGTTGTTTCGTTCAAGCGCGAAGTGTATCGCAAAGCAATGAAAGAATTATCACCTAAACTGTCAAAAGTATTGCAGTAGCGGTTAAAGCAGACCCAATCAGGTAGATTAACGTATGAGCATTCTTAAGGTGTTGCGACAGATAGTACAGGATGTCAGTACGGCACCTGATTTGAATGCTGTGCTGGCAATTACCGTCGGGCGAGTACAGAAAGCGATGAAAACCGAGGTGTGCTCGGTATTTTTGTTCAACCAGGAGAGTCGTCGCTATGTGTTGCGTGCAACCAAGGGTCTAAATGCCGCCGCCGTTGATGAGGTGAGTCTGGCAATGGATGAAGGCATTGTTGGTTTGGTTGCCAAGCGTGCTGAGCCTATTAATCTGGAAGATGCCTCAAGCCATCCAGCGTTTCACTATCTGGATGTAACCGGTGAAGAGCATTTTCATGCTTTTCTGGGTGTGCCGATCATGCATCAGCGCAAGGTGCTGGGTGTATTGGTGGTGCAGCAGCAGGAGTGCCGACGCTTCGATGAGAGTGAAGAAGCCTTTCTGGTAACCCTATCAGCACAGTTGGCAGGCATTATTGCGCACGCTTATGCTACTGGCGCCATTCAGGCAGCGGGAGAAAAGGGTGAGGTCAGTCGGTTGCGCTCTGATTTGCGCTACGATGGGGTGGCGGCGGCTGGTGGTGTGGTGATCGGCGAAATAGTGGTCGCTTCACTGCCATCCGATCTGGACAGTGTGCCGGATAAGCAGTCCGAGGACGTGGCACTGGAGCTGGCGCAGCTGGAGCAAGCACTGATTGCTGTGCGCCACGAGATAGGTTTAGTAGCGGAAAATCTAGCCGGACGGCTCAGCAAGGATGAGCGCGCACTCTTCGATGTCTATCTGCGGATGCTGGATGATAATGGTCTGCCACTGGAGATGCGGGCCAAAATCGAACAGGGAAGCTGGGCACAGGGCGCCTTGCGTGAAGTGATTTTGGAGCACGTACGTGCGTTTTCGGCGATGGATGATCCCTATCTGAGCGAACGTGCCACCGATATTAAAGACCTGGGTAAGCGGATCTTACAGCACCTGCAAGAAGACAATAATGGCCGTCATCTGGATTATCCAGAGAACGCTGTTCTTCTGGCTGATGAGCTGACTCCGGCGATGCTTGGGCTGGTGCCGGAAGGTAAGCTGTCCGGGCTGATTTCAATTACGGGTTCTGGTAACTCGCATGCGGCCATTCTGGCGCGTTCGATGGGTATCCCCACAGTCATGGGGGTGGTGGATCTGCCTTACCGTCGCTTGAATGGTGCCGCCGTGATTGTAGATGGCTACAGTGGTCGGGTGTATATCAACCCATCGATTGAGCTGGTTCAAGCCTTCAGTCGGATAGTGATTGATGAAAAGGTAGTCACAGATGAGCTGCGGGTATTGCGGGATTTGCCAGCAATCACCAAAGATGGCTATCGATTACCACTCTGGGTTAATACCGGTCTTGCTGCGGATGTACCGCGCTCACTGGAGCAGGGAGCTGAGGGCATCGGTCTTTATCGTACTGAAATTCCGTTTATGATCCGTGATTCCTTTCCCAGTGAGCAGGATCAGTTGGAAAGTTACCGCACTCAACTGCAGGCCTTTGCCCCCCTTCCGGTGACTATGCGTACTCTGGATATCGGCGGCGATAAAGCCCTGCCGTATTTTCCGATTAAAGAGGAAAACCCATCCTTGGGTTGGCGAGGTATTCGGGTCACGCTGGATCACCCAGAAATTTTTATGGTGCAGGTCCGGGCGATGCTGAGAGCTTCTGAGGGGCTGGATAATCTGCGAATCATGCTGCCTATGGTGACCAGTGTGAGTGAGGTGGAAGAGGCGCTGCGCCAGATTGATCGGGCCTGTGAAGAGTTACGTGAAGAAGGCTACCATATCAAGAAGCCGCCGGTCGGGGTGATGATTGAAGTGCCAGCCGCCGTGTATCAGACCCGTCGGTTTGCCCGATTAGTAGATTTCATTTCGGTCGGTTCTAATGATCTGACTCAGTACTTGTTGGCTGTGGATCGCAATAATCCTCGGGTCGCCGGGCTGTATGCCTCCTACCACCCAGCCGTGTTGAAGGCGCTTGATTTTATCGTCAATGAAGCCCATAAGGAGCGTAAACATGTGTCTATTTGTGGTGAAATAGCCGCGGATCCGGGTGGCGCGCTGCTGTTGATGGCAATGGGATACGATGTGTTGTCCGTCAACGCCAATAACCTACCCAAAATCAAGTTTGCTATTCGCAGTGTCAGTTTTGCCCGTGCGCGTCAATTGCTGCTGTCTGTACGCTCGTTGCATGATGCTGAAGAGATACACCAAGAATTGCGTCAATCGTTGAAAGCATTTGGTTTGGCGCGCCTGACGCGGCCAACGATGCCAGACCAGAAAATTCCTCCCTGCTAAGGATATTACATGTTGATGACCTTGATCCTGTACTTGGTGCTGGGGGCCTTTGCTGGCCTGGCGGCAGGCTTGTTTGGTATCGGCGGTGGCTTGTTGATAGTGCCGGTGTTGGTGTTCAGCTTTGAGCTCCAGGGTGAGTCGGCTGCGGTGTTGACGCATATGGCGGTTGCCACGTCACTGGCTACGATTTGTATTACATCGCTAAGTTCCATACGCGCGCATCAGAAGCGAGGCGCTGTCGCCTGGCATCTGTTCAAACCGCTGGCTGTCGGGATTCTTGTCGGCGCGGTGATCGGTGTGAATACCGCGGTGATGCTGCCGGGACATCTGTTACAGATAGCGCTGGGTGTTTTTGTGATCCTGGTTGCCGCACAGATGGCCTTTAACCTCCAGCCACCCCAGGGATCAGATGCACCGGGCAAAAAAGAGTTGGTTTTGTCAGGGGGAGTGATTGGCTGGGCATCCTCTATCTTCGGGATAGGAGGGGGTACGTTAACCGTCCCTTACCTGAGTTGGCGGCGCCAGGAGATGCGGGTGGCAGTGGCCACTTCGGCTGCTTGTGGGCTTCCGATTGCACTAATGGGGTCTGTTACTAATATCTGGGTTGGTTGGGATCACCCTGAGCTGCCAGCCTGGAGCCTGGGCTATGTGTACTTGCCAGCATTTGCCGGGATCATCATTAGCAGTACCCCCTTTGCCAGGTTAGGGGCTCGCCTGGCGCACAGTCTGCCTCAGGCTGTATTGAAAAAATGTTTTGCGGTGTTCCTGCTATTGGTAGGCCTGCGGTTTCTTTTAAGTAATTTATAACGGTTATTTTATGTGGATGCATTCGATAAACCCCATTGCGCTGGACGTGGGCCCAGTACAGATTCATTGGTATGGTGTGATGTATATCCTAGGTTTTGCGGCGGCCTGGTGGTTAGGTCATCGTCGCGCTGCAAAGCCAGGCTCAGGTTGGACTGAACAGCAGGTAGCTGATCTAACTTATTGGGGTGCTGTGAGTGTGGTATTGGGAGGGCGGGCCGGTTACGTGCTCTTCTACAATTTCGACTATTTTTTGACCGATCCCCTGTGGCTCTTTGCCATCTGGGAAGGTGGAATGTCATTTCATGGTGGGCTGATCGGTGTAATTATAACCTTGGTGGTTTTTTCACGCCGTTATCAGAAGAGCTTGTTTGAGATGGGTGACTTCGTGGCTCCGTTGATACCAATAGGGCTGGGTTTCGGTCGTTTAGGTAATTTTATTGGCGGCGAGCTCTGGGGACGCGCCACGGATCAGAGCTGGGGAGTGATCTTTCCTGCAGCGGGTGATGGCCTGGCCCGTCATCCGTCGCAGCTTTATCAGATGCTTCTGGAAGGGGTGGTGCTGTTTGCTGTCCTTTGGTGGTTTTCTTCCAAGCCACGGCCACGTATGGCCGTTTCTGGTTTGTTTCTAATGCTGTATGCCAGCTTTCGTATACTGGTGGAGTTTGTGCGTGAGCCTGATGCACAACTGGGTTTTGTTGCGTTCAACTGGTTGACCATGGGGCAGATTCTGTCCTTGCCTATGTTGCTGGCGGGTGCGGTGCTGTTCATGTGTGCCTATAAAGGCGTTAAGCGTTAGAATAACCCCTAGTTGATAATTTCAGAGTGAAAAAGGTGATCGGCTGATGCAGCAATACCTCGATCTTATGCAGGATATCGTCGATAACGGTGTGGATAAAGGGGATAGAACCGGAACCGGGACACGCTCGGTCTTCGGGCGACAGATGCGTTTCGATCTGCAGCAAGGATTTCCCCTGCTGACGACAAAAAAAGTGCATTTGAAGTCAATTATTTATGAGTTGCTATGGTTTCTTTCCGGTAATACCAACAATAACTGGTTGTCAGAACGCGGTGTGAGCATTTGGAATGAGTGGGCGCTAGAGGATGGCGATCTCGGCCCAGTCTATGGCAAGCAGTGGCGTTCCTGGGCTTGTCCGAATGGCAGTAGTGTGGATCAGATCAGCAATTTGGTGGAGATGATTCGGACTAAACCTAACTCGCGGCGCTTGATTGTCAGTGGCTGGAACCCGGCAGATTTGCCGGACGAGTCCCTGAGTCCGCAAGAAAATGTGCGCCAGGGAAAGGCGGCCTTGCCACCTTGTCATACGCTATTTCAGTTCTATGTGGCCAAAGGACGGCTGAGTTGTCAGCTGTATCAGCGTAGTGCGGATTATTTTTTAGGGGTGCCGTTTAATATCGCCTCGTATTCGCTGCTGACGATGATGTTGGCACAGCAGTGTGATCTGGAAGCCGGAGAGTTTGTACTGACCTTTGGCGATGTGCATCTTTACAGTAATCATCTTAATGATCCAGCGATCGTCGCCGAGCAGTTATCGCGCACACCGGGACCCTTGCCAGAGATGCGAATTCTGCGTCGCCCTGATTCCCTGTTTGATTACCGCTATGACGATTTCCAGTTGGAAGGGTACCAGCCTCAGCCAGGTATACGGGCGCCGATAGCGATTTAAGGAGAATTATGCTGTTATCAATTATCGTGGCTCAATCACAAAATCGGGTGATTGGTGTTAATAACAAGCTACCCTGGTACCTGCCGGAAGATCTCAAGTACTTCAAGCGGATTACTCAGGGCAAACCGATTATCATGGGCCGCAAAACCTATGAATCTATCGGCCGACCATTACCTGGCCGTACCAATATTGTCATTACCCGCGACAGTGCTTACCAAGTACCAGGTATTAAGGTTGTGCATACGCTGGAGCAGGCTTTGGAGCTGGCTGAACAGCAGTCTCTGGTTGATGGCTCTGAAGAGGCCTTGGTAATCGGCGGATCGGAAATTTACGCGCTAACGCTGCCACAAGCCGATCGCTTGTATCTGACTCAGGTGCATGCACAGATAGACGGTGATGCCTTTTTTCCGGAGTTAGATAAACATCAGTGGCAGGAAATGCTGCGCCAGGATTTCAGTGCCGATGGCCCGAATCCCTATGATTATAGTTTTATCGTTTACCAGCGTGCTGACAGAGCTGAGGATGCGCAGTGACCAGACATAGCCTACTGACTTTACTGGCTGACGGTGCCTTTCATTCGGGTCGTGAACTGGGAGAGGCCTTGCAAATCAGTCGCACGGCTGTGTGGAAGCAGGTTAAATTGCTTGAGGCGATGGGGCTTGAGGTTTTCAGTATCCGTGGGCGGGGTTACCGCATTCCGGGTGGGGTTGATCTAATTGAGTTGGACAGACTGAACAGTCTGCTGGGATCTACTTCATCGATTCAGCTAGATGAAATAGACCTGCGTCTTAGTACTGGTTCAACCAATGAGTTGGCGCTGGAAGGTTTGCGTCGGGGTGTCCATCGTGCATTGTATGTGGCCGAGCAACAGACTGCTGGTCGTGGACGCCGAGGGCGTCAGTGGATCAGCCCCTTGGCTTCTGGGCTGTATTTCTCCTTGGCGTGGCGTTTTCGCTGTGGTGTGACGGCGCTTGAAGGCCTAAGTCTTGCTGTAGGTCTGGCGTTGAAGCGGGCGTTGGATCAGGCGGGTTATCGTGATGTGGGCGTAAAATGGCCTAATGACCTGTTGGTTGGTGGTAAAAAACTGGCCGGGGTGTTGATTGAAGTGACTGGTGATACTGCAATTGAGTCACAGCTGGTCATTGGCATAGGACTGAATACCGGGTTAAGAGAGGCTGAAGCAGATGCTATTGATCAGCAGTGGTCTGATCTGCATCAGCAAGGTCTGACAATGGATCGTACTGAATTACTGGTTTCCTTGTTGGTTGAGTTGATCCCAGTGCTGCAGGAATTTGAGCGCGATGGGTTCAAGGTCTTTCGTGAGGAATGGCTCGCGGCTGATATTTTTCGCAATAAGCCGGTACGGGTACAGACCGGTGCTGAAGCGTATATAACCGGCATTGCGGCGGGTGTGAATGAAACGGGTGCCTTGCTGTTGCAGACTGAACGGGAGTTGCGAATCCTCCACGGTGGTGAGGTTAGCCTGAGGCCTGTATGAAGCAGCTTGAAATAGACGCCGGAAATACTTTTGTAAAGTGGCGTTTGCGTAGTGATCATCAGGTTGTGCAGCAAGGGCGGCTACAGACTTCACAGGTACGCGATGGTAGTGCGGTGATTCCCTCTGGCTGGAAATTTGCGGAGCACGCGTGGGCGGCATCTGTGGCCGGTGATGCGGTGAATGGCTGGCTAAATGCCGTGTTGGCTGACTTGGGCGTCCGTGTCAGTTTTGCACAGGTATCAGCGCACCGATACGGGTTGAAAAACGCCTATGAAAATCCGCAGCAAATGGGTGTGGACCGCTGGGTGGCCATGTTGGCTGCATGGCAGCAGACTCGTCAGGGTGTTTGTGTTGTGGATGCAGGTAGTGCTGTGACCGTAGATTTTGTTGATGCACAGGGCCAGCATCTGGGAGGGTATATCCTGCCCGGGCTGCGGCTGCTTCAGGAAAGTCTGCTGGGTTCTACGGCCGGAGTGCGCTGGTCAAAGTTACCGGATGACTATTCGTTACAGCCTGGCCACTCAACGGCGGCTTGTGTGTACAATGGTGGGCATTATCTGCTGGCTGCATTGCTGCAGCGAGTAAAGGTTGATTGCGAGGGTTATGGTATTGATCATGTCATCCTGACAGGGGGCGACGCGGTTGAGTTGTATCGCCACAGCCCTATCGGTCAGTTGCAGGAATCCCTGGTATTGGATGGCCTGCAATGGTTGGGAGAAAGCTGATGTGGCGATGGGTGATGGTGATGCTGTTTTTGGTTAATGCGCTGGTATTTTTCTGGTATGCACAGCAGTATCCTGGATTGGTGCGCCCCTCTTTGCCGCCCTTACCTAGTCAGAATGCGCTGCAACAGGTTGACGACGTATCTGAAGCTGAGCGGGCATTGCCGACTCAGTAATAATCGTTAAAAAAACTAAAAAATTAAAAAACAGGGCTTGCATCGGCCATTAGCTATCAGTAAGATACGCACCACTTCGACGGTTACGCCGGTATAGCTCAGTTGGTAGAGCAACTGACTTGTAATCAGTAGGTCCGGGGTTCGACTCCTCGTGCCGGCACCAGTTGAGATCGCGAAGTGTGTGGTGGGGTTCCCGAGTGGCCAAAGGGATCAGACTGTAAATCTGACGCGAGAGCTTCGGTGGTTCGAATCCACCTCCCACCACCATCCTCAATCAGCTGACTTCGGCGGGTATGGTATAGTGGCTATTACCTCAGCCTTCCAAGCTGAAGAGGCGGGTTCGATTCCCGCTACCCGCTCCAGTTTTTGCTCATGTAGCTCAGGGGTAGAGCACACCCTTGGTAAGGGTGAGGTCGGCGGTTCAATTCCGCCCATGAGCTCCATGTATTTATGAAGGGTAGATATAGCGATATGTCTGCCCTTTGTTGTATTTAACGACCTGTGGTCAACCTGAAAGATTGGGAACTCAATATGGCTAAGAAAGCTTTTGAACGTAACAAGCCGCACGTCAACGTAGGAACCATTGGCCACGTTGACCACGGTAAAACAACCCTGACAGCGGCGCTGACACGCGTCTGTGCAGAGGTATATGGTGGTACTGC